>SXPC01000123.1 GCA_005778225.1 Planctomyces sp.
CGCTGTGCGGACCGTCAAATACGGGAAGAGGTGAAGAATGCGAGCAGTTTTAGATTGTTCGCATTCTTTGGGATTCAAGTCGATGAATGGTCCGCACAGCGGACCCTACACGAGAAAATGCAACACGCGACTTGGGGAGGGCTCAGCTCTGTCTGGGCCGCGTTTGCGTTTGAGAAGTGCTAGATGAAAAATAAGACAGTGGGTTCACACCCCCCGGTCGCCTGGAAAAAGATTGATCCTTTCTCGCTCGAAATGCGTTATCTTAAGTGTTCCAAATCTTTATGTTGAGTATGTTTCATGAGCCCTTTGTCACTCATCCCGAATCCCGCTGCAGAGACTGCCAGTCAGCGCTGCATGCTGTGGATCGATGGTGGCGGGGCTTTTGATCTTCTCTGGCCACCTTCGAATGTCACCATCGGTTCGCCGGATGCCTCTGCTTCAGGGGAGCGCCTGGAACTGCTGGCTCCCATTTCGCGTCAGCAGATGACTCTGTCTTACGCGGATGGGCAGTATCGGGTGATCCCTGTGAAAGCGACCGAGTTGAATGGACGCACCCTGGAAGGTCCAACCGTGTTGACCTCGGGGGATGGGCTGTCAGTCGAGCCGGGCGTCCAATGGACGTTTCGACAATCGTCGCCGTTGTCGGCGACAAGTGTGTTGCAACTCAAGTCCGCTCATCGCTGGACCAGCGGGGCGGATGCAGTCGTCTTTTTGGATCGACTTTGTCTGGTCGGTCCTGATGATGATTGCCCAATGCGAGTCCGTCATTACGAACAGCGATTGATTTTGTTCCAACGACGCGGCCAACTGTTTCTCAAAGGGATGGGCGACGCTCTCGATCAGGCTCAATTGTTGAGTCCTGGTCAGGCGGTTGATGTGCACGGGTTGAATGTGAGACTCTCGCCAGTAACCGGTTCCAGCGAAAAGAGAGGGGCATCGAAGCGATGAAATTCACCTTCGCGCCTGAGTCAACGCCTCTAAAGGGCTATACGATCAAGCGGGCGATCCATCGGGGTGGCTTCGGCGAGGTGTACTATGCCCTCAGCGATACGGGCAAAGAAGTCGCCCTCAAGTTGCTGCAGGAAAACAGCGACGTCGAATTACGCGGCGTCTCGCAATGCCTGAACCTCAAGCATCCCAATCTCGTGACGATCTTCAACGTCCTGAAGGACGACGATGGCGATCACTGGATCGTCATGGAATTTGTCTCTGGCAAAACACTGTCGGCTGCCCTGGAAGATCACCCGCGCGGCATGCCAATGGAAGATATCCGTCGCTGGGTGACCGGGATCGCCGCAGGTGTCGATTACCTGCACAGCCACGGCATCGTCCACCGCGACCTCAAGCCGGGGAACATTTTCAGCGATCATGGCAGCATCAAAGTTGGTGATGTGGGACTCTCGAAGTTCATCGCCCCTTCCAAGCGAAGTGCGCACACGCAGTCGGTCGGAACGGTCTATTACATGGCTCCCGAAGTGGCCCAGGGACGCTATGGCAAGCAGGTCGATGTCTACGCGCTCGGGGTCATGATCTATGAAATGCTCACCGGCAAAGTCCCGTTCGACGGGGAATCAACCGGTGAGATCCTGATGAAGCATCTCTCCAGCAAGCCCGATCTCAGCCTGCTGCCAGAGCGGTTCCGTCCAGTCGTCGCCGCGGCTCTCGAGAAGGACCCTCAACTCAGAACCTCCTCAGTCAAAGAACTTGAACGGCAGTTTCATGCCGCCGTTCGTGGTGATGCACCGACGTCGCCGCCCGTCGAAGACGCTGCTGATGTGGATTCGCCCAAGGCACATTGGAAGCAATGGAAGAAGTCTCACTGGAAGCAGCAGAAAGCCTGCTGGAAGGGGAAGCAGAAGTCCCGCGATGGTAAGTTTTATCGCGATGACTTCATCTGGGGCTGGATGTTTAAGAATCCCGCACCCCACTCTCCGCCCGCGACTTCTGAGTCGCCCGCTGCGGCAACGCAGGCAGCTCCTGTGACCGCATCGCAGAGTGAGCCAAAATCCGCTGTCCGTGAAGTCCTGGAAGTGATTGCCAACTACTGGTGGGTCCTGTTGATCTTCCTGTTTACCGTGCGACCCAATGGCAATCAGCTGGCACTCATCATCACGTTGAGTGTTCTGGGGGCTCTCCTGTACCTGTCTCTTCAGGTGATCGACCTGATCCGCGATGCGATTCATGGCACCGATTCGAGACGTGGTCGATCCGGCTCCTCCCCCTATGTTCCGCCCGAGGTACGCCCACAGCCGAGGAACGTTCAGCCTGTTTCTGTAGCGAGAAAAGATCCCGATCAGGTTCGTCCGCGTCCAGCCGTCAAGAAGTCCCTGCTCCCGCCGTTAACCTTCACTCAGCGACTGTCTCGCTTCTGCCTGTCGACCGCGACCGACATTGCCTGCGTCCTGCTGATCGGCGGAGTTCTCTGGGGGCTAATGCCATTTGCTTATGTCAGTTCTGCCAAGCTGCCACAGGAAGTGCCATTGAATTTCGTCGCGTTTCTTGCAACGTCGACGGTAGCAGTCTCCTTCCTGATCCGCAGCGTGCTTGCCGTCGGGACAGCCGCTCATCTGCATCGTTGGCAAATGTTCTGGTTGATGGGACTTGTGGGCCTGTTTGCAGCAGGGCCCTCCGTTTACATGCTCGATAAGTGGCTGCTGGTCGATACCTCGATGCTCGAAAAAGGCCAGGGCCTCTTTCACTCGGTTGGCCCATATGACCTGAGTGGCGGGCAGGTCTCGCTCGCAGGGTACAGTTCGTTCTTCGGTTTCCTGCTGGCCCTGCGCAGCTGGTGGAAGATGACAGACGATGCGCGTCCTTACCGCTTCTCGATCGCAGCCGTCTTCAACACGATCTTCGTCAGCGTCCTGGGAGTGTTTTTATTGAACAATCTTCCCTGGATGTGGTGTATCCTCTGGGCAGCGATGATCGCTACGACGTTGCAGGTTTCATCCTCGACGCGTCGCTACCCGGAACAACAGGAATACCGTTACTGGAGACACGCGTGATGGCAGCTTCATGGGCAGTCTTTGCAAGTCTTTTATTTCTCTCACCGCTGTTGATCTTCGTTGTCATGCCCAGTCGGGTGCCATCAGCACCGGGCTCCCTGTTCACGTTCGTTTTACTGCTATTCGTGGCTGCGTTTGGGTTAGTTGGTTATCGATCTGCCGTGAAAGTTGGTGATGCCTCTGCGCAAGCTCCCGAAGCCTGGCAGGCGGACGATATTCTCGAGGAGGTGTTACGATGGCTGTAATTGGAGTCTCAATGATCGCGTTGATCGTGGTCACGGTTCTCATCGTCGTCGGTTTTCTGTTTGTCCTCTCCTTCGTGGGGGATTTGTTTGTCGCGGCGGGAGTCGTCAGCTTAGCACTCCTTGTCGTGGGAGCGGGGTTGTTTGTCGTTGTCTCACCGACGATCACGGTGACTGAGAAAGTCGTCGTCCATGATCACGACGGGCAGGGTGGTCAAACTATTCAACTGGGCGAATCAACTCAAGAAGTCAAAACGGCTGGAACCGCTGCTGTGACGAGGGAATTGGAACCGGAGTCAACTGCGACAACTCAACTTGCTCCGGTAGCTCCGGTTGCACCTGCCGACCCCAATACACTCTCAACTACCAGCGGCCTTTATGCCACGACCGATCAGGCCCTCAACGATGCGCTCGCAAAGCTGGTCGTGAAGCTGGATCAGCAGATGGCCCTTCCGAAGTTTGTCCCTGGCGTCGAAGCGCAGATGGTGCAGATTCTTAAGAGTGAGCAGCCAAACTATCAGGTTCATGACACTGCCCAGGACCGCGATCTGGGAGATGGACTGGTCGCCAAGATGCATAAGGTGACCGTGAATTTCCCTCTCGATCTGGTCGAGAAAGTCCGTTCGCAAATGGAGCAATGGGTCGCTCTCGTCCGTGCCCGTCAGGCGTTGATTGCTCTAGGTTCTGCTGCAGGAGCATTCTTCCTCATCGGTGCGTTTCTCTCCTGGGTCTCCCGCCCAGCGAAGCCAGCGAGGGCGGTTGGGCCGTCATGAGTACGGAAAGCGATCAACTGCTGGTCGAACGCATTCGTCGCAAGGATGAGCGCGCCTGGGAATCGCTGGTGTCTACTTACGAAGGACGCCTGAGAGGCTATTTGCGGAAACGCCTGGCCGACTCGTCTGTCTGTGAAGACCTTGTTCAGGAAACATTCCTGGGGTTCCTGACGAGCCTGCCGAACTTCGATTCCCGTACGCCCGTTGAAAGCTTCCTCTTCACGATCGCCTCTCACAAGCTGACCGACCATCTGCGACGATCAGGACGACGCCCCGCGTTTCAGGCCAGCCAGAATGCCAAAGAAAGCGACGGAGCCGACGGCGTCTTCGGGACCCTCACCGGTTCGGCACGTCATGCCAGCAGTCTGGCCAGAAGCCGCGAACAAAGGAATGCCGAGGAACTCCGGCTCAAGGCTGCTCTCGAAGATCTGATCGGCAAATGGGTCTCGCAGCGAGAATTCAGCCGCCTGATGTGTATCGAGCTGTTGTTCGTTAGAGGCTGGAAGAATCAACGCGTCGCAACAGAGCTCGGCATGACTGAGCAGGATGTTGCCAATCATAAGAGCTATGTACTCAGACAGCTGCAGAAGGCAACCTCGGAGAGCTGAACGCTGAGGTACCCGTAAGAATCTGTCCAAGAATCCAGGCAAAGATCCGGGAGGGCGAGGCTCCGTCCGAGCCGCTGTCCCGCGTTGCTACCTTCCAGCAATAAATCGACATCGAAAGGTGTGCAAGGGATCGAAAAAACTGGCGAAGCCTTCAAAATCAAACTCTCAGTTCATGTTTCGCAATGCAAAGTAGCGGCTCGGACGGAGCCTCGCCCTCCCGACGTTGCGATCGAAAAAGGTTCCTTTGCGACCTCTGCTCAACTCTGTTCCCTCTGCGTTCCAGTCTTCTGTCAGCCCATAAAAAAAGGCAGACGAGCTGTCTGCCTTTTTTGTCTTAAGCCGCGAGTTGGACTGGATCAGTCGCCGCGGAGCTTGATACCACGATCGCGGAGGCGATCGCGGATTTCGTTGAGCGAAGTAACTCCGAAGTTGCGGACCGAGAGAAGCTCATCAGCAGAGCGGCTGACGAGTTCGCCGATGGTCGCGACCCCCAGACGGGTAAGGCATTTGCGAGCACGGACCGACAGGTCCAGATCGCTGACGAGCATGTCGTGCATGGCTCGTTCTTCTGGTGTGAGCTCTTCCGGACGGAAGCTCGGTGTCGTTCGCTGCTGATGCAGGTTCTGGCCCAGCTTGAGGCCGTGGAGTTCCAGCATCGCACGAATTTCTTTGAGCGACGTTTCGCCAAAGTTCTTGCCAGCCAGGAGTTGTTCTTCGGTCGTGCGGGTGAGGTCGCCCAGACTGTGAATGTTGGCACGTTCCAGGCAGTTGCGGCTGCGTGCTGACAGTTCGAAGTCGGTAATCGGCATGCCCATGATCTGCTCGACGTACTTGTTACGACGGGCTGATTCTTCATCGACGTACATTTCGTGAGACGACTCGATATCCTTCAGGCACAGTCGGGCACGCTCGTGATTCGGATAGGTTTCGAGAATTCTCTGGAAGCAGAAGGCGGCTGGTCCGTACTGCTCGCGGTCTTCGTAAAGAAGGCCGAGGTTCAGCAGGGCACCCAGATAAATCGGTGGCTTGGCCAGCATCTGCTCGTAGAGACGGATGGCTTCATCGTCGTTGCCGAGCTGGTTGTGCAGATTGGCCAGACGGAACAGGGCGCGAGAGTGATTCGGGTCCATGTCGACGGCACGCTCGAAGTACTCGAGGGCACCGTAGGTGTCGCCCTTGTCGGACAGGATGCAACCCATCTGATAAGAATACTCAGCGCGAGTCGCCCCTTCGCGGGCAACGCTGCGGATCAGTTGCTCAGCGGCGGCGATATCGCCAGTTTGACGGATACAGCCGGCTTGCATCAGCTTACATAGGACTGGATCGAAACCGTGCTTCTCAGCAGCTTCCAGGGACGCCTTGGCGGCTTTGAAGTCTTCGCGAGCCAGGTGAATCTGGGCGATGTAGAAGTGGGCAATGCCATCGTTCTTCAGCTGGCCCAGAAAATTCAGAGCGTCGTCATACTGGATCAGCAGATAAGAAAGAACGCCGGCGACAAGCAGGTCGCGCTTGTCGGAGCTGCCAGAGGCGATACGCTTCTTGATTTCGTCATGCTGTTGTCGGACATCGCCATAGCGACCTTTGCCGATCGCTTTGCTGAGGCGCGAGATCTCGTTGGGACCAAACTCGCCAGTGCCGAGAATCAGGCTTTTGACGTCAATTTGTTCCATCATAATCATCTGTAAGCCCCTGTGAGGAAACATCTGAGCGGGGTAAGCGGAGGCCGTCGAAAGTTATTGATTGACAAGCAGGTACGACGGCAGAACTCCCCGGACCGACAATGCTGGCCGGGGAGAATGAACGATACGGATGATCGCCTCGGAGGGCAACCGGAGCGGCTTATTCGTCAGCGACGTATGGCAGCAGGGCCATGTAACGGGCTCGCAGAATGGCTTCGCGGACAGCTCGTTGATACAGAGCCGAGGTACCGGTGCGTCGGCGCGGCAGAACGCGACCTTCGCGGTCGATCAGTGTGCGGAGGGTTTTGACGTCTTTATAGTCAACATAAACCGGACGAGGCACAACGCCGCCAACGACGAAACGACACTTCAGTTTCTTCTTGAGGCGAGCTTTCTTCTTACGAAGCTTCTTAAGGTCTGCTTTGGTAAAGGTTGCCATAAAGGGCTGTTCGCTCCTGAGCTGCTGTCAAATACGATCACGGACGGCATTCGAGACCGAGGGCCGCCGATTTGTGCAAACCGCTATTGTTAAACTTTGGAGGGGAATTCTCAAGTCAGCGGGAAAGTTTTTTCGACAGAAATGGCGTCTTCATCAAAAATTCACATAAGGCGAGGCTTGCGCGATGGCCCGCTACGTGTCAGAATCCATAACTTTTACCTAGCCCCGTCTCGCGTTCTTGCGCGATTCTGACAAACTGAATAATCTCGATGACTCAGTTTTAACATCCTCACAGGATTTTCTCACGGATGAGTGCCCAGATTCGCAATACGATCCTAAACGGCGATTGCATTTCGCTGATGAAGTCTTTGCCGGATGGCTGCGTGGACTTGGCGTTTGCGGACCCGCCGTTCAATATCGGGTACGACTATGATGTCTACGACGACCGGCGCTCTTTCGAAGATTACATGACATTCAGCAGGGACTGGATGGGACAGGTCCATCGCATTCTCAAGCCGAGTGGAAGCTTCTGGCTGGCGATCGGGGATGATTTTGCAGCCGAGTTGAAGGTGCTCGCGAATCGTGAAATCGGCTTTCATATGCGCAGCTGGGTCATCTGGTACTACACATTCGGCGTGAACTGCAAAGCCAAGTTCAGTCGATCGCATACCCATCTGTTTTACTTCGTGAAGGACCGCAGCCAGTTCACTTTCCGTGGCGATGAACTGGAAAACCGGATCCCTTCGGCTCGTCAACTCGTTTACAACGACAAACGGGCTAATCCAACGGGCCGACTGCCAGACGATACTTGGATTATCCCTCCCGTCGGAAATGGCGAAGTTCCCGCGCGGCCTGATGTTCCTGAGACATGGACACTGCGGCCGCAGGATGTGGAGCAGTGCTTCTCGACGACCGAAGATACCTGGTATTTTCCGCGCGTCGCAGGCACATTCAAGGAACGGGCGGGCTTTCATGGCTGCCAGATGCCCGAGCAGCTTCTCGGGCGGATCGTTCGGCTGTGTTCAGAGGAGGGCGAACTAGTGTTTGACCCGTTCGCGGGGTCAGCTTCCACGCTGGTCGTTGCGAAGAAGCTGGGAAGGGACTATCTGGGGACAGAGCTGTCCGCTGACTATCATAGCAAGGGAATGGAGCGCCTCGCAGGGACAAAAGTCGGGCAGATACTGGACGGGGCCGCTGAGCCGAATATGAGCGCGCCGAAAACGCCTGTAGGCAGGGCGAAGAAGAGGCCTGCTGCGAAATCGAAACATTAAACAGCTTGCCTGCGAATATTATCACAATCGCCCGGCCTCGAGAGGGATAGAAGGATAATGGCAATGTTCAGGAAATTAGCTCAGGTGTCGGTCTCTGCCTGAGGCCAAAAGGGGAGCAGCGTAAATACGTTACAAATGGGGTCGCCGGAAAAAGTGTTGTTGTAAATAAATATAGAGTAATAGGTTAAGGATTTTTGTTTTTTGTCGCTTGCGTTAGATGTGGGACCATATGTCACGCATTCGCATTTCAACAAATAAGAGCTCGTTTAAAAACTTTCTGAGTAGCGAAATGTGCGGGTAAATACTCATTGACAAGTGCCAGTGTGTCGATATTCTTATTGATTATCGTCCGATGCGATCTTTGTGTCATTCGACGTAATTTACGCTTGATTCGATCCATTTCTTTCTCATTTCCTTTCTTGGGGGTTATATGTTCTCTCTTTCTCGCCATCGTGCCGGTTTGCGCGCGTCAAAAGGCTTTACTCTGATCGAATTGCTGGTTGTGATCGCCATTATCGCGACACTTGTTGCTATTCTCCTGCCTGCCGTTCAGCAGGCCCGCGAAGCAGCACGCCGATCTACCTGCAAGAATAATCTCAAGCAGCTCGGGATTGCCCTTCACAACTACCATGACACCTATAACACGCTGCCTCCAGGCTGTATGTTGACAAACGAATTTCAAGACGCTGGCAATACGATCCGTATGGGTGGCCGACGCAAAGGTGCCCACGTCTCAATCCTGCCCTACATTGAGCAAGGTGCGATCTACGACATGTTTGCGGCAGATAACTTTGTCCGCACTCCATGGGACACTGCATTTACTCCGAATCAGGCGAAGATCGGCGTCCTGCAATGTCCATCAGATCCCAGTTCAACCGAGAACGCCAATAACGGGCACACCAACTACATGTTCAGCCGCGGCGATTCTCTACAGGACAACAACCGCTGGGCTGGGAACGGCGGTCGTGGTATGAGAGGAATGTTCCCACAACTCGGCGACAGTGCAACGGACGGTAACTATGGCCGCGCTATGAAATTTGCCGACGTTCTCGACGGTTTGAGCAACTCGATTGCAGTCTCTGAACGGATCAAAGCTAAATCTGGAAGCATTCTGGTCGCCGATGGAGTTACTGTACGCATTGCAGATACATTCCGTACGAATCCTTCTTTGTGCCTGGCTCAGGTAAACGCTAATGGCGAGTACATCGGCACCGACATCTTGCGATCAACCGGTACGCGCTACTCTGATGGGACAGTCGCATTCACTGGTTTCACGACAATTGTCGGACCTAATAAAGCCAGCTGTCACAACGGCGGCGGTGATGAGAATGACGGAATTTTTGATCCATCCAGCCAGCACAAGGGTGGAGTTCAGGTTCTGATGGGTGATGGTGCCGTTCGATTTGTTAGCAACAACATCGACACTGGCAATCTGACCGCTGCTGCTCCAACTGCTGGACAATCTCCTTATGGAGTCTGGGGTTCACTCGGCTCCATCATGGGACGTGAAGTCGTCAGCGAATTCTAATCGTTGTCGAAGGTCCCCGGACGTCTGCTTAGATCTTTTCGATGCATAGAGCGGAATCAGGTTGATTCCGCTCTCTTCACATACATGGCAGGAATTTCCATGAAGAACACTCCCTTGAAGAATCTTTCGGCTGTTGCGTTTCTCGCATTGCTTCTCGCTGGTTGTGGTGGCGGCTCAGCGGATAGCCTTTCCCTGGAAAAAGTGACTGGTGTGGTCACGCTGAGCGGGGCAGCTCTCGAAGGGGCGACTGTGACATTCGCTCCCAAAACCAAAGGCCTTCGCACCGCCGTCGGCATGACTGACCAGAATGGTGCTTATGCATTGACGACTGTCACGTCCGGAGACGGCGCGATGGCTGGTGATTATGCTGTCATCGTGGTAAAAGTCGAAGCCGGGAAAACCAGTGAAACCCTTGATTCCAATGATCCGAACTATGGAAAGGGAGGAGCCTATCCGGGGGCATCAGGAACGGCGAAATATATTACCCCCGAAAAGTACTCCTCGCCCGCCACCAGCGGCATGACTGCAACTGTCAAAGAAGGCAAGAACGAGTTTAACTTTGATCTCAAGCCGTAAGGCGTCGTTCGACTAACACTCATCAAATGGCCAGCAGGGCGAAAATCCTGCTGGCCATTTTTGTTTCACCGGGCACCGGATCGACTTGTCGACTTGAGGAATGTGATGGTTTAAGATCGGCGTGGACGTTCGCTCGACACTTCAACCGGAGAAACCATCCATGGCAATCGTGAAAGCATACGCGGCGGAGAAAGCAGGCGGCGAGCTGAAGCCGTTTGAGTTTGAATTGGGGCTCGTGGGGCATGACGAGGTCGTCATTGACGTCATCTCCTGTGGAGTCTGTCACAGCGACTTGAGTATGCTCGGTAATGATTGGGGCATTACGGCCTATCCATTCGCGCCCGGTCATGAAGTTGTCGGGAAAATCTCTGAAGTCGGCGAACATGTGAAGCACCTGAAGATTGGACAGACGGTCGGCCTGGGCTGGAGTTCTCGCTCGTGCATGGAGTGCCACGAGTGTCTGTCTGGAAATCAAAATCTCTGCGTGAAATGCGAAGGGACCATCGTCGGTCGCCACGGCGGGTTCGCGAACAAGGTCAAGGCCCAGGCGATCTGGGTCATCCCACTGCCGGAGGCCATTGATCCGATGACGGCAGGACCGCTCATGTGCGGTGGGATCACCGTCTTCACGCCTCTGGTCTCCAACAATATCAGTCCGATCGCGCGTGTCGGAATCATCGGTATTGGCGGGCTGGGACACATGGCGATCCAGTTCGCGGCCAAGTGGGGCTGCGAAGTCGCGGCGTTCTCCACGAGCCCTGGCAAGGAAGCAGAAGTGAAGTCGATGGGAGCACATCGCTTCATCAATTCCAAAGATCCGGCGTCAATGCAAGCCTACGTTGGCTATTTCGACATGATCCTAGTGACGGTCAATGTGAATCTCGACCTTGATCTGTATGCCTCGTTACTCCGGCCGATGGGCCGGCTGCATTTCGTCGGGGCGGCTCCCGAGATTAAGGCAACGCTGTTCCCGCTGATCATGGGCCAGAAGTCGTTGGGAGCGTCGCCAACCGGTCCACCAACGCGGATGTCGTCGATGATCGAGTTCGCTGCCCGTCACGGCGTGGAGCCGATTACAGAGAAGTACAAAATGTCGCAGGTCAATGAGGCGATGGAGAAACTGGAAAAAGGCCAGCCGAGGTATCGACTCGTACTGGAAGCGGATTGGAAGTAGTCGAGAGTTGGAAGCGAACGGCTCACATCGGGAGGGCGAACCTCCGTGTGAGCCGCTTCTTTGAATTGCGAGATTGAAGCTATGATTGCCGGCCGCAGAGCTGGTGGTTAATGCAACCGCCAGACGTTCCAGATCTGTAAATCATTCAGCGTCGATTCGCTGGTGATTCGTTGCAACGCAGGACAGCGGCTCGGACGGAGCCTCGCCCTCCCGTTTATGATGGCTTAGCAGATTGTGCTGTGGGTTCGCTCATGGGAATCATTTTTGAGAGACTGACTGTCAATAACATGGCGGCGACGGGGCTGAGTTGCAGTAGGAGGCGGTGGAGAGTGATGTCGTTTTGCAGCCAGCGGTGGGCGTCCGTGAAGGTGAAGATCGCGATGATCAGAAACAGGTAGGTGGCAGTCACGGTCCATAGGCTGCGGCTTGAGGAATCTTTGAAGAGAAGCCAGATTACTGGCGAAGTCACGCCAAGTGTGGACAGCCAGAAGAGACCCGACGTTGGGTCCAGGAACATGTCGGTGGCCATCGACGCGATCGCGTTTACGTGGAGCCCGACCTCCTCTTTATTGGGCGAGAGTCCGAGCTGATGGAATTGTCGGAAGGCAAGCCAGGGAAGCAGCGTCAAGAAGCCGGCCAGGTAGCGAAGTAACGAGGGGAAGTAGACCGTCTGGATTCTTTTCAGCGTTGCATTCTTCGTGAGAACATGTTGGTCGGACAGAACAGCAATGATTCCGGCGATGACCGAAAGGTTGACCAGAACCAGTCCATCATTCTTGCACCATGCTGCTCCTGCGACGAGCAAGCCGGTCAGCAAGAAGCGTCGCTCGAGCATGGCTGCGACCGCTCCGATGAGAAACGCGGAGAGGGCCAGATCCGCGTTCCCGCCCGCGATGTGCCAGGGGAGGAGAGGTAGTGTCTGCCACGCGAAAACAGCGAAGGCAGCCAGAGGACGGCTGTTGGTCACGCGGTAGGCTGTCGACCAGAGAATCGTCGCGATGAGGACGAAGAAGATCAAGCCGTCGATGCGGGCGAGCGTGTCGTTGAACTGGCCGTTGTATTCCGCCAGGATCGCGCGGAGGATGGGCAGGCAGAGGGGGTAATGTCGATTCCAGTCGGTCGGGCCGAGGAAGACGTCGCTGGTCGGATTCCATGACCAGTTCACGCCGGCGTAGAGTTCGCGCCCTCGTGTGACCCAGTGGAACAACGGGTCTTCGAAGTAGACGGGGATGTTGTTGAGCTGCCAGATTGCGAAGAAGACCTTCTCGATAAGAAATGCCAAAACCAGCCACTCGTACCATTTCGGTCGAAGCCAGGTTGTCTGCCGCCAGGCGGGGATGAGTTTTGCGAACATGATCCATGGGATCGCGATCCCCATCGCGATGAAGCCGCCGCAGAAGGTGCTGAGGCGATCGCCGTTCAACAAGCCAATCCCAACGGCAAGGGTGAGCACGTAGATGGCGACCAGCCAGCAGATCGCGATCCCCGCAGGGCGAGAAAGCCAGTCGGCTCCGAAGTCTTTCTCGCGGACGTTGATCGTTATCGTCACGAGCGCCCCCTGGACCGGCAGAATCCAGGCGAGAAAGAGAATGACCAGCAAGACTCCTGTCATGGTCTCGCCTCTTCGTTTTGAGCAGACGGACGTTGATCGAGGAGGATGAGTCCGGCTTTTTGATAGAGGACGGGATGGGCCGGCTGAGGTGTCTTTTGTGTTGTCGTGATGCAAAAGTCCGCATCAGCAGGAATTGCCTTCCAGGGGAACTCTGCGAGATGATAGCGAAGCTGAAAGCGGGGCATTTGGTTCATGCCGTCGTGAGCCCAGCTTGATTTGATGTTCTTCTCGGCCTCCTTTGCAGACAGAATCTTCTGTGACTCCAAAGCGAACTCGTGAAAAGCCCCCGTCATCGGCATGTGAGACTTCATGGCAGTGAACTGGTTGGCGAGGCCGACATGATCCATCCAGAACCTGATCTCCCAAGTCAGAAAGCCAATCGCCAGCGAGGCGAACAGCGACTGCGACCAACTCCGCCCCGCGAGAAAACGCATCACCAGAAGCGTCACTCCGACGACGAATAAGGACCACACCAGCAGTGGAACGCCAAAGAGGTGGGGCAGATCATTGGCGTGATTGATGCGGTTCAGATTGAGCGGTTGTGGCGAGAAACCGATAGTTAGTTCATCAGAAAATGTTGGCGAAATGAATTCAACGTCAACGGTCTGGCCAAGTTCGGGAAGTACGGCCTGATAGCCTGCCAGCTTGCCCGTCCAGCCCGGTTTGGAACGCAGATCATACAGTCCCGCGCCGGGATGAATCTGGACCTGTGACTGGCGGACTTCCGGACGGCCTTCCGTCAACCAGATGACGTTCACGATCGGGTAGTCAAGAACTGCGTCGGGATGCTCCTCGGGCAGCGTCAGCTTGATGAGGACATCGTCGAGGCGAATCTTCTGACGTCGCGCATCGATCAGGCGTGGCTGCTGGGCGAGAAGCAGGACAGGGGAAAACATCAGGAGCACAAACGCGACAAGACGAGACAAGGCTCGGGTGGGGAGCATCGTCTCGTCTTGTTTTCTGTGCACCGTAATCCCTTTGCTCGCGTCAATTTGAACGACACTCGAATTTATCAGGTTCGAGTGTTGTCGCGATGTAACAAAGGGGGGCGAGTCGCGATCTTCATCGCAATTACATAATTCCGTTGCCGATTATCCCAGAGAGGAAAAGCCCGGAGCCTGGCCTTCATGAGGTTTGACCTCGGGTTGGACGTGTGGCTCGACGAACGTACCGGGCTTGAGCTGGGGACCGGTTTTATATTGTTTGAGAATGCTCTCGAGGTGACTGGCGTCCATCACTTCAAGTTCCATCAGGTCCTTGGTGATGTGCTCCAGGGCAGGGCGGTGCGTCTTCAGAATATCGACGACCACATCATGCATGTGATCGATGATCCGTTTGATTTCCAGATCAATCTCTCGGATCGTCGCCTCGCTGTATAACGCATCCGAAGCCGCCGAGTAATTAGCGAGGAATGGCGATCGGTTCGACTGGTGATAGTTGACCCGTCCCAGTTTCGGGCTCATGCCGAATTCGGTGACCATGCGACGCGCGATGTCGGTGGCTCGTTCCAGATCGTTCTGGGCTCCCGTGGAGGTTTCGTTATAGATCATCTGTTCGGTGGCGATTCCGCCCAGGCAGACGCAGATCTTGTTTTCGAGTTCTGACTGCGTCACCAGGAATCGCTCGTCCTGAGGACGTTGCATCATATATCCGAGCGCGCCCATGCCCCGCGGGATGATTGAGATCTTGTGAACGGGATCGGTATTGGGCAGCACACAGGCGACGAGGGCGTGGCCTGATTCGTGGTACGCGACTCGTTGTTTTTCATCAGGCATGATCAGACGCGTCGATTTTTGAAGACCTGCGACGAGGCGTTCGATCGCCTCTTCGAAGTCGTGCATGTGGACCGACTTCTTGTCTTTGCGAGCCGCCAGGAGGGCCGCTTCGTTGACGAGATTCGAGAGGTCCGCTCCCGAGAAGCCAGGCGTCAGTTTGGCGAGGTGAGACAGGTCGACGTTGACGTCCATCTTCACCTTGGAGGTATGGACGCGGAGGATCGCTTCGCGGCCTTTATAGTCTGGCTTGTCGACGAGAACGTGTCGATCGAAACGGCCTGGTCGCATGAGGGCAGGGTCGAGGGTTTCCTGACTGTTCGTCGCCCCCATCACGATGACTGATTGATCCGATGCACAGCCGTCCATCTCTACGAGCAACGCGATGAGGGTCTGTTCGCGTTCATCATGACCGCCGGGCATGCCAGTGCCGCGAGTCTTGCCGAGGGCATCGAGGTCGTCGATGAAGATGATCGCAGGCGACTGTGCAACCGCTTGCTGGAACATATCGCGCACACGC
>SXPC01000124.1 GCA_005778225.1 Planctomyces sp.
CGTATCAAACGCCAGCGACGACTTCCCCGACCCCGAAACCCCGGTCAGACAGATGAGTTGATTGCGTTTCAGCGTTAAGTTGACACCCTGCAAATTATGTTCGCGGGCACCTTTGATGATAATGTCCTGAGAAGCCATGAAGCCTTTTTCTGCATTGGGGGAAACGCCACGAACTCATCCGGCGCAGCATGCACCATTGTAGACACCCCCAGCACTGGCGACTATCGGACCGAACATTTTCTGTACAGTAGTCGGCTGGTTCCCCTCAGAGCCGCGCCCGACAGGAAGCGCATCTTCCCTCTTCTTCACGTCAAACCAAACCTGCAATTGCCACAGCCGCCTGTTTCCATTTACACTTCCGTCTTCATTTTCCGGAGACTTTCATGCAGGCCATACTCTCACTCGCTATCGTACTCTCCCTCCCAAACATTTTATATGCTGGCAATGACCTCTCATTAAACCTGACTCCCACCCCATTAAACGCCATTTTCCGCAATCCAGATGATCACCTTATCTGGACGAACGACTCATTCGAATTCGGCAGACGCCTCTTGCGGGATGCAGCTACAGATCCCGAAGTCTCGATTGAAGTTGATAAGACGCATTGGTATGTCGGCGAGAACATCCTACTTCACTGGCGGGTCGTGAATCACAGTTCTTTTCCTCTGCAGACAGTCTTTGGAGACGACTACTTCGGCATCGGCCGCCCACGGCGATTTCGTATCGAGGCGGTCAATGAAAAGGGGCAGTTGGCCGTCGATCCCAAAGAGCAGCTGGTGAAGTTCGATTCGATGCGCCAGAGTGCCTTCGTCGCATTCCCCTCACTTCAAAACGGAGATGAGTATTGGCTTTCTATACCGTTGCTTGAGTTTCGAGCCCTTACTGCAGGAGCATGGACGATATCTGTCTATCGTGAATTTGACCGCAAAGACAGCTCTGAGATTGAACAATCAAATACGATGCCTTTATTCCCGCTGGCACCGGTCGCCACAATCAATCTTCATGTCCGGGAACCGGACGAACGCGATGCTCGGCGTCTGGTCAACGAAATGAAGGATTTACCACGCAGATCATACGCGAACTTCGGCGAACGTAGTGAGCAGTATGCTGATTTTTCGAAGCTGACATTCCCAGTTTATTTTCCTCACGTTGTTCATCTTGCGCGCGATGGACATTCGGGCGGCATCACTAACTTACTAGCATTAAGAACAGATGACGCACTCGCGGTACTGATCGAATTAATCGCGCAAGGTAATTCCAAGGTTATCAAGGAAGTCCGCGAACAAACCTTCTGGCGTCCTGACCGTCGACTTTCACCTGACCTGAAAGGTCTCGATGAAGCTCTTCAGAATCGCTGTATCTCACACCCATAAGAGTTTCGATAGCCGCTTTTCCGCTCACTGTGTTTAGATTAAATTTCGATCTCTAATCCGCGTTCGTCTGCGGTTGCAACAAACCATTATCGCTACTCAAATCGCTTCCACCGGTAACTCAGCGGATCGGGAAGAATGTGGTCGTAAAGCAGCCGCTCAATGATTTCTTCTTCGATCTCACGTAAGATTTGTTTGTGCTTTCTATGTCTGTCTTTGCCTGAGAGTCCTCGGGCATCAAAATGCCTTTTGATGTTCGTCGGAATATGGGTGATGACGAATGCGGAAAATGCTTTTCCTTGTTCATCCCTGCACAGCCATTGGTCAATCTGGATATCGCCGTCTTTAAGCATATAACTCAACAAAATATGAGACGATAAGCTTAAGGGACAATCTCAATAAATCCTTTTCTCTACACAAACCCCAGAAACGGTTTTAACCGCTGCAACCCCGTGATCACTTCTTTCAGCGGGTCATCTTCGCTCGTCACCCAGATCGTCTTCCACACCGGCGTCGGTGCTCCCTGTAAGACGGCTGTCAGCATCAGCCATTCGACTTCCCCTTCGCCGATCGGAGCCGATTGATAATCCCCTTCGCGCTCGCGGATCGCATCCTGCAGCGTTGCATGTCCCAGGAAGGGGAGAGCAGTTCGCAGAGTCTCATTCACATCCCGCCCCGCCTTCAAGACCGAGAGCGGATCGAAATCGATCGTCACAGGTCCTGACTTAATCGAGTCAACAAACTCCAGCGTCCGATCTAACTCCTGGAATGATGTACTCAAACACAACGACACCCCCAACCGATTCCCCCACGCTGCGATATCCGTCACGATCTCGAACAGCTTCTCGTAAGGTCGCCCGTCTTTTTCCGCTGGCACCTTTCCCAGTCGGCAGATCAGTTGACTCGCTCTCAGCTTCCCCAGCACTTCCATCCCGCGCTTCACTGCATCGACCCGCTGGTCAATCTTTTCCGGCTCAACGAGCGAATACCGTGTCGCCAGGACCCCCGCCGCGACCTTCAGACCGCGATCTTTGATCAGCAGATTCAGCTGACGCAGTCCTGTCTCGGAGACAACGTCAAAATCAAGTTCCTTGCGCAATTCCAACTGCACCCCGCCCACCATCAGCCCTTCGGCTTTGATCGTGGCAACAATATCAAGTCCCTGGCGGACATCGGGAGCAAGCTGGCGAGTGGCAAGAGAAAACATGGTGTTGGCTTAAGTCGAGGGTCGAGACGAAATGGCTCTGCGGAACCGTTACAAACCGTTCATTATGCACGATCGCTACGAGGGTGGGTAGTCTCGCAGCGATCGCCGATCACATTGACTATGCGCACTTTTCTCGTCTACCTCCTGATCCTGTTCGCTCCGATCGCGGCGTTTGCGGTCGATGTGACGGTTGTGCCGGATGGACAGGCCGTGGAAGAAGCTACGGTCGAGTACAACCCTTTCAAGGGGGCCATGCTCGTCAAATCGTATGGCTTCGAGGAAGACGACGACCAGGACTACGACCAGCAGCCCGACGAATGGCTGCGACGCGAAGGCGATGAATTCCCCAGCTACATCAAGATGAAGATCGACTACGACCGCGCCGCCTCCGGCTTGCAGTCATTACATATCCAGGCCAACGGTGGAATGGGCGCCTATTACTCTCCACCGATCCGCATTGATGATCTCCATTCTTACGTCTTCCAGTCTCGCGTATTCTGCAAAGACCTGCATAACGACGCC
>SXPC01000125.1 GCA_005778225.1 Planctomyces sp.
CCCTCTCCGCTTATGAAATACAAAAAACCCTGCAAGGTACGCCTTGCGGGGTTTTTTGTTGTGACGATGAATCTATGATGCAAACGTGGAGTCAAGGGTGGTGGCTTGGCTGTGTGACTCGGTAAGTTAACGCATTTATTTAATGGGCAATCTACGTCTCACTGCTTATAAAGTGCTAATCATGCCATCATTACTCATTGCCGAAGAAAATCGGGGTGCTTCTCTTCGTGCGCAGTCAGTCGCGTTTAGCAAATTTCCAATGGCAAATCCCCCTTCGGAACCCCGTGCTCTGGAACTCTGGATGAAGCATGCTGCAGGATTTCTCCTGTTTGAAAAGGTTCGAGCTGCAGGACTTGCTACTCTGGAACAAGATGCTTCTTCTGACCTTAGAACCGCTGTTGAGTTAGCTGTTGACGCAACGATGTATGCACTGATGGCACAGATTGATGGCGTGTCTGGCGGTCTGAGCTCGGCCGATCAAGAACTTCATCTCACGTTTGGAGTCGAGCTCATTAATAATGGGGCAACGCTTGCGGAACTCGATTTACGCGGAGGTGATGGAATGTGTATGGGATTCCACGGGTGGTCTGACAACGACTTTGGCAAAGACGCCATCGTCTCTAGATGAGTCGTGTTCCGAGCTATAGATGAGTAGCTTGGTCATTTCTAAGCGCCGATTCATCCCGGCAGTCTGGGCAGTTTTGCAAGAATGACATTCTTATTCCTCAGCCCCCAACCGCCGTTGTTGCAAAACTTGAATCAATTTAGGCTCCCCGGTGAATTTTCCTGGAAATTTCTCCGCTGGGATCTCTGCTATGTCTGTCTCGTTACCTGTTGTTCGCTGGTCATTGGTTGTCTGGGCTCTTTCTTCGCTGTTGCTGCTGTCATCCAGTGGCTGCAACACGACGGCGGGCTATGTCAACAACGAAGCCGGACGTCGCATGTATGCTGGCGGGAAGTTTGCTCAGGCTCAGGGCGAGTTCCAGCGAGCGCTCGCTGACGATCCTGATAATCCCCATTTTGCCTATAATCTCGCATCAGCGATGGAAAAGCAGGGGGATCTCGAAGGGGCGCAGCGTCTTTACCGACATGCGATCAATATCGATCCTCGTCACCAGCCGTCGTACCACGCGTTAGCGAAAATGATGGTCAACGAAGGCAATGTCGATGCGGCGCAACAGCTTGTCGGCAGCTGGGTTGCAACACAGCCGTATGCTTCAGAATCGCATATGGAGATGGCCTGGATTCACGAGAAAGTCGGCAACTTCAGCCAGGCAGAAGAGCAACTTGAACAGGCGCTGGCGATCAATCCACGCAGTTCACTGGCGGCTGCTCACTTAGGTCACGTTTACGAACAAACCGGACAGATGGACGAGGCGGTTGCGATGTACGATCGCTCGCTGATGCTCAATCCTGCTCGTCCTTCGGTCCACAACCGCTATGCCTCGATTCGACGTCAAAACTGGCAGAACATGATGGCTTCCAGTCGGACGGACGTCCCAGTCCAGGGGCCGACGATGACAGCGTCCGGGCCGATGATGCCGACGATGTCTGCTCAAGCTCCGATGATGATGCCGATGTCCGCAAACATGGGGTCTGCACCGGCCCCGATGGCGGCTCAGGCTGATCCGGCGTTTACTTTGGCTTCATTCACTGGCTTTGCACCCACACCGAAACCACAGCCTCCTGCGGTCAGCCAGCCGGCGATATTTTCACCGGCGATGATGGCGGGGGCTCGACCGATGCCCGCAGCGACGCCGAACGCTTTTCAACCCGTCGTCCCCAATAACTATCGACCATTGTTCGCCCCGACGGCAGATCCCTCGATCATGCCGACGCAGGTCTTCTCGGCGAAACATAGTCACCCTGCTTCTGGACCAACCGCAAACAGCAGCATTATTCAGACTGGCTACCAGGCTCCGATGGCGAGTTCAAGCCGACCTGTTGTCCAGCCGTTTTAACAGCTTGCTCGAAAGCTCCCTGATCTGCCCCCGGGAGGGCGAGGCTCCGTCCGAGCCGCTGTCCTGCGTTGCAACGTCACATTGGCTCGTGATGAACGAGTCGTGTGCCGTGGGATGAAAACGTCGAGGCCATCGTCGTTTTGTGCACGGCTAGAGTATCGCAAGGCAAAGAAGCGGCTCACACGGAGGTTCGCCCTCCCTGTTGTGTGTCGCTTTAAATGGACGTAAGCCTAATTCTCAGGGGCGCTTCGCCCGGGCTTACTGCGGGTCGTTCTGGCGGGCCGTTGGGTTTTGTTCCCAGTTGTTGATCTCTTGCAGTTGCTTACTGCGAACGTCCCCGACATTGCTGACGGAGTAGACCAGCAGGCCGCCCATGATGATCACAGCCAGCAGGATCCAGATGATGATCGAGGCGCTGGCCCACTCGTAATATTCGATCAGGGTTTCTTTCACGATATCCATCCAGGTTTGATCCTGGTTATCGTGCTCTGTCGAAATCAGGGCGAGTTCACGCTCTGACAGCCCTTTTTTGCGTTCCTGAGCGAGGGCTTCGATATACTCTTTATTGGGGTTCAGGCCAGACATGGGCGTCTCCGAGGCGAAATGACAATCAATGCGGCCCGCAATGATGGTTTCGCTAATTATAAGGCTGGCCCAGACCTCGGAATAGAGGTTATCCACGTCGTTTCACAGGAGGTGAGTAACCGCAATCGGCAATGGTTGGAATTGTCGTTCTATGCGCAATGCACTGGGTCAGCGAACGATCCTGATCCCAGTCACCCGTCTGAACATAAAGCGAATTCAGCTCAACGGTTATGGACGGGTGGAGTCTTTTTCGAGAATCTCAATCGTTTCGTTCCAGCCATCAACGATGCTGTAGACCATTTTGACCGTGATTCCGCCAATCACGAGTGTGATGACGACCAGCCAGACGACCATGGATTGGCCGAGAAAGGCGAGGATTTCCCAGACATACTCAAAAACGAACCCGAACCAGGTCCTCGGGGGAAGGGTCGTGATCAGGCTTTCCTGGTGAGGCGTGAGGCCGTGTTCGCGTTCTCGTTTGAGTTGCTCGGTGATCGAGAGGCGTTCTGCTGTCGCCGTTCCGCCAGCTGCTGTTTCCTTTGCGGAGAGTTGGGGGGCATGAACGTAGCGTGGGATTGCCGGAGATTCCGCATGATCGACAAGAAATGGCTGGGCGATTTCGCGTGCAGCAGGTTCTTGGGCCACTCGGTCCAGACGATCAGCCAACGAGCGTAAACCGCGTGCAATGGACCGAGCCGTTTCACGGAGCATGAGAGTCCCTCCCTTGATCACGAAAATCATCCTGGCAGCTATGTGGATTTTCAGGTCCTGGCGAATTGCGTCAAGCTGATTGTCCATTGTGGGGCAATATTCATCCGAAACTCATGTTCTTGCAGCCTTTGAAAAGGAACTGAATAGAATTCGTGTGCCACGGCTGTGTCAGCCGTGCCGAGTTTCAAAGTTGATCTCACCTGCGCGCTCTCACGGCCGTGGCACACCTATTGGGATGAGATCGAGGTGGAAAACAAGGCCTGTTGTCATTGTCATTCGTTCGGAACCGTCAATATTGCCCTGTCCTCGCGATTGCGGGGTCAAAATCGCTCCTTATAATAGCCCTTTCCCGCGAACCAGCCTCCAGGCTGATCGTTCGTCCTATTTCCAGACATTGACGCCCCGGCTTCGATCGCCAACCCAAGGACATCCACTCCCGTGTTACGCACTCACACCGCTGGTGAACTTCGCAAATCTCACGTCGGTCAAACTGTTGAACTGTGTGGCTGGGTCGACAAATACCGCGACCACGCCGGGATCGTCTTCATCGACCTGCGCGACCGCTACGGCAAGACGCAGATCAAGTTCGACCTCGCAGATAACAGCGAGATTCAAAAGCAGGCTCGAAGTTTGCGCTATGAAGACGTCATCAAGGTGACTGGCGAAGTCATCGCCCGTCCGGATGGTCTTTCCAATGCGAAACTTGAAACCGGTGAGATCGAACTTCGCGCCATCACGCTGGAAGTCCTCAACAAGTCCCTGACGCCTCCGTACATGCTCGATGGTGATCTGCCGAACGAAGAACTGCGTCTGAAATATCGCTTCTTCGATCTGCGTCGCGCGGAGTTGCAGAAGGCGATGATCCTGCGTCACCGCCTGACGAAGACGGTCCGTGACTACTTCGACGAGAACGGCTTCCTTGAAGTCGAGACGCCGATGCTGGGACGCAGTACGCCCGAAGGGGCCCGCGATTATCTCGTGCCAAGCCGGGTGCACGAAGGCAGCTTCTATGCCCTGCCGCAGTCGCCTCAGATCTACAAGCAGATCCTGATGGTCGGCGGTTATGACCGCTACTTCCAGATAGCCCGCTGCTTCCGCGATGAAGACCTGCGAGCGGACCGACAGCCGGAGTTCACGCAGATCGATGTCGAGATGTCGTTCGTCGAGATGAACGACATTCTGACGACGATCGATGGTCTCGTCTCGACCGTGTTCGAGAAAATCCGTGGCGTCAAACTGCCGACACCGCTGCCGCGTTATTCGTACCGCGAAGTCATGGATAAGTATGGTTCCGACAAGCCCGACTTGCGATTCGGCATGCCGATCGTCGATATCTCGGACATCGCGAAGGAATCAACCTTCGGCGTTTTCAAAGAGACCGTCGCCGCTGGTGGCATGATCCGTGGTCTGACGATCAAGGGCGGGGCTGACAAGTACTCGCGTAAGATGCTCGATCAAGATCTCAAAGCCTTCGTCGCTGACTTCAAAGCCAAGGGATTGGCTTACTTCAAAGTCACCGACGGCAAGCTCGACTCCTCGATTGCCAAATTCTTCGATGAGGCGCAACAGAAGGCGATCATTGAGAAGATGGAAGCCGAGAATGGCGACCTGCTGGTCTACGTCGCTGACAAGTATTCCGTCTGCTGTGCGGCTCTGGGGGCATTGCGTAACCGCATCGCCAAAGAGCAGAAGCTGTACGATGCACACGACTTCAACTGCTGCTGGGTCATCGACTTCCCGTTGTTGAACTGGAACGAAGACGAGAAACGCTGGGACGCAGAACACCACCCGTTCTGTTATCCGGTCAAAGACGACGTCGAACTGCTCGAGACCGATCCCGGCAAGATTCGCGCACAGTCTTACGACCTGGTGTGCAACGGCTACGAAGCCGCTTCTGGCTCGATCCGTATTCATGATCCGAAGGTCCAGCAGAAGGTCTTCGATCTGCTCAACATCAAGCAGGAAGAAGCAGAACGACGTTTCGGCTTCCTCCTCGAAGCCCTGCGATACGGTGCACCCCCACACGGCGGGATCGCCCTCGGCCTGGACCGCTGGGTCATGCTGATGCTCGGCTACGACAACATCCGCGACGTCATCGCGTTCCCCAAGACGCAAAAGGCCAGCGACATGCTGACCGGCGCTCCGGCAGAAGTGGACGCCAAACAGCTTCGCGATTTGCACATCCAGCTGAAGCCGCAGTCGTAAGGTCTGAGAGATCCGTGTGCCACGGCCGTGTCGGCCGTGAGATTTCGCGTTTGACGTCAAATTAGAATTCCCACGGCTGACACAGCCGTGGCACACAGGAAGTGTCTTATCGTGGTTATTCACAAGACGAGAAAGCCAGACCCCGAAGGGGATCCTGATCGCGATGCCTGGCAGTCGATCATCGTCTATGCGCTGTGTCTATCGACCTGCTTTATTGGGATCGTGATCTACTTCCTCTTCGGCGGCGGGAAGGATTTTATTTCGCAGTTGCAGCGAATCAATCAGGAAGAGCGGGCAGCGGGGAAAGAGGAACCTGGGCGGTAATGGTATCTACCACGGCTCTTCCATCATGTCGACGATGTCGGCGGACAGCTTCTTGAACAGGCTGCTTTTCGCGGTTGCCAGAGACTGGCCGACTTCCGGGGCGAACTCGGCTTGATTGACGACGTTGATCGTTTCGGCGTTCAGCGGGATCATGCCCTGGGCGAGGATCTGTTTGCTGCGGAGATCCTGCCAGGTGACTTCGACGGCGAGTGAGACCTGCAGTTGGCGCGGATCGTCGTACTGGTTTTCGCCGAGGACACTCTTTTTGGTGTCGACAATGCGACCGGTTAAGCGGGTATCAGCAAACGGTTCTTTGGCGAGTCGGAAAGGCGTCCGGTTCTGGACTTCTTTCTGGACGTATTCGGTCAGCTCTTGTTCCCAGCCTCGACGAAACGAGGTCGAGGAGAATGTCGGGATGTGGACGGTCCGGATCTCGGGACTGTAGGGAGCGCCAACGACATAACCACAGCCGGGGATCGCCAGCAACGCGAACAACGATCCCAGGACGGCGCGTCGAGAGACGTTCCGCGAGGAATCCGCTGATGGTGTTGGCTCGGTCATAATCGTGTGGCACGGCCGTGTGGTCGTGGGAATTCGTGGTTGGCGTCAACTTTGAAACTCGGCACGGCTGAGACAGCCGTGGCACACAGAGAGTTACGTTAACCGCCGGTCAGGTCGAGTGTCGCTTGACCAGGGCTTGATCCTGGTGAGGAACCTGGGGGCGGAGTATTGCTGGGAGGGCCGTTTAGATCAACGCCAGTTTCCGCTGGTCGGCCTGGGTTGACAGGCGATCCCTGAACACCGCCTTCGTCTTTGCGTCGGAAGGGAGGTGGAATTAGGTTCGGGAAGCCATTGGATCGTTTGAGTTCCTGCTCGGGAACGGGTGTTGGCTGCAGGTTGGGAGCCGGTGCTTGCGGTTGAGCAGCCGGCTGGCCGGGATTCTTGACGAAGTTCTCGGACTCGAATTCGCCTGCCCCCTGGATGGCGAGCAGGAGGGTGTTCTTGTCGCGGTAGTTCGGCAGCTCTTTGAGAAGCTGTTTGCACTTCTCGGCGTAGACAGATCCCGGGTACTGATTGATGATCGAACTGCAGTACAAAGTCACGGATTCGAAGTCGCCTTTACGCAGGTAGAAGACAGCTCGATCGTAATCGCGTCGGATGATGGCATCATCGATGCGAACCAGTTCCGCCTGCAGACGGGCTCGCTGGTCTTCGGGAAGATCGCGGAAGATCTTCAGAGATGCTTCTTTAAGTTGCTTGGCTTCGGCCAAGGACTTGGAGTCGTAGCTGGAACCGAGGTAAGAGGCCTGGGCAACGTGCGAACCCAGTAGGAAGGCATCTTTGGCGTGTGGACTGTCCGGGTATTCTTCACGCAGCAGCTTGTACGTTTCGGAGGCTTCGAAGAAGCGTCCTTTCCGCAGTTGGTAACTTGCGGTCAGCATCAACGCATCATCTGCCAGTGGACCAGTCGGGTCGTGCAGCCAGATGGATTTCAGCGACTCGAGAGCGCGACCTTCGGTATCGAATGTCGGGCGTTCTTTGTCGGTCAAGTTCAAGAACGAAGGCGTGTCGGTCTGGTGACCGTCTGCAACCTTGGGACGGCTGGCTTTGCCATCATCGGTGTAGTTGGCGGGGACGACATCTCCTGACGTCGTGACCTGCAGATCCATCCAAATGCCTGCGATCTCGAAGAGGCGTCGCGTGGATTGTTCCAGGTAACGGGTCGTCGGATAGTCGTTGACCAGCTTCAGGTAAGAGTCCTGAGCTTTGGGGTATTTCTTCTGCTGATAGTAGACTTCGCCGAGCAGGTAGAGGGCTTCTTCGCGAAGGGGGCTATCGGTGTAGTGAGGATCGCGATCGCTGGGGCTTAAGAAGGTATTTTTGAACGTTCGCTTGCGCTTGCCGTAGTCGTCGAGACGGTATCTCTTGACGATGTCATCGAGTTCATCTTCTGCTTCTTTGTATTTGCCGGCTTTGACGAGCTCTTCGGCTTTGATCATGGCCTCGATCCCTTTGCGGGATGTTTCACGAGCTTTCGCAGTCGCGGAATTGTCCACGCGACCTTTGCCCGGAGTGAAGCCGACAGGGATGACGCCGTTCTTGTCATCGATATCGACGCTGGCCATCGTTGCTTCGGGGTTCGCAAAGGGGTCGAATGTTGCTTCGGCGACGCTACTTTTGCGAGACCAGGGGGATGCACAGCCTGAGAGCATCAACATCGAAAAGAGAAGGGATGCGCGTGCCATGCTCACAGCTCTGGGTGAGCATGCCGAGTATTGAGACGACGACATCCAAAATGACCGAAGAACATGCTTGCCCAAAGCTGCAAGCATGGCACGAGATTCTTTTAGAACACGTTCAGCATACTGAGCATGCGAGGTTTGCGATCGAGAGCCGCCGAGATACTGGAATTCAGGAAGCTGCGAATTTCTTTGTACTGGTGATCGGTGATCTTGAGGTTGTCGATGAGCTTGTCCTGGCCACTGGTCAGCATGCGCAAGAGCGCGAGCGTACCGCCAGAGATATCTCGCGAAGGGATATCGGGCTGCCGGCATTGAGGGCATAGTAACACACCCTGGCTGACCCAGAATGTGTACGTCGTCTGTGGTTGAATCGGAGTTCCGCACTGGCACTGATCCAATATCGGCAGGAGTCCAATCTGCTCAAGAAGGGCTAACTCGTATAAAACGAGCGGTTTACGCAGATCGGGCTGATGGGAAATGAGGTCGAGGGTGTGAATGCTGCGGTCAAAGAGGGGAACATGTTCGTCGCGCTCGCTCATCAGACCATCGAGCAGTTCGGCGATGTAGTACCCGGCGTACACCCGATTGAGGTTATGATCGGCTGGACGGAAACGGGTCACCAACTGCGCCTCGGTCAGAAGAGAGAGGGCTTCATGTTTGGGAAGGAAGACTACCCGGCAGTGCGCGAGCAGGTCAAGAGCGCCTTCGAAGGGGCCTTTGAGACGTTTGGCCCCTTTGGCGAGTGTCGAGAGCTTCCCGAACTCGCGTGTGAATAAGGTCACAACCTTGCTGGTTTCGCTGAAATCCGCCTGACGGATCACAATCGCGTCTGACTTTTCAGCGTGAGAAGAGGCCATGAAAACTCGTCCATGATCAAAAGAGGGATTGTCAAAATTACAATTCTTGCCGCGTTGGGCAGGAGGACAATAGCAGAATCCTGCTTCGGGTGAACACGGAGAAAGGAAGTCATGAGTCATGAGGGAAACCGTCAAGCCGAAAACCTCATGACTCAGACCTCACGCCTCTTGACCTTCCCGATCTCTGGTTGATTCCCCTGCATCAAGTCCAATGCGACCAGAAAATCCCGCACAATCGATAAATCTTTGCCAAGCGGTTTAAGCATTACAGGATTTACAACCGATAAGAACCGACGTGAGCACATCACGTCTTCGTCTGAACGACCCAACTCGAAACGGGTAAGCGGGTCAGGCGACCTGTCTTTCGAGTGGAAAAAGGAGTTTTCCCATGCGTCACGGTCTTTGGAAATTTGCGGCTGTCGCCGGGGTGGCTTTTGTATCCAATACAGGGACCGCTGCGGATGCTTTGAATACAACATCGCCAGCGGGCGGTACGGTCAGTTCGGGCAGCAACAGTCTGTTGCTGGCTCAAAGCGGAGTGACCCCTCGCAAGAACTATTACAACGATCTGTTCTCGGAGAAACCGACTCCGACAACGCCAGCTGCGAAACCAGTTGCCCCTGCAACGGGTGCAGCGACTGGTCTGCCAGCGACAAATCCTGCTTTGAATACAAACAATTACGCGGACCTGTTCCGTCAGAAGCCCGCACCAACGACGACAGCACAGGCAGCGACTGCCCCTGCTCAAGCTGTTCCGAACAGCTTCTACGGTGGTCAGCCTGCAGTCACTCAGGCGTTTCCAGCAGCCAAGCCACAACAGCCTGTGACAGCGGCTCCGGTACAACCTGGTTTCAACCAGACGGTGGGCGGTCCTGTTTCCTACGGCCAGCCGAACTATGGTCAGGCCAATTACACGACAGCCAGCTTTGGTCAGCCACTTAACGCTCCGACTGCTCCGGCAGGTCAGGCGAGCTTCAATCCTGGTGCTTTTGCTCCTGCAACCGCAGCTCCTGCGGCTGCACCTGCTGCCCCGATGATGGCGACTTCTGGTCAGCCATTCGGGCAACTGGCAGATCCTGCCTTCGTGACAAATCCATTCGCGGCAGCTCCTGCGGGTGTTGCTCCTCAAGCTGCTCCTACGACTGCGGCTGCTGTTGCTCAAGTTCCTCAGGCTGCTCCTGCTCGCCCCGTCATGCCAACACCATCGCCGACGGCGTTTGATCCAGCAGCTTTCCAGCCAACCCCTGCTCAGCCAGTCGCTCAGCCTGCAGCCGCAGCTGTTGTTGCAGAGAACAAGACCTTCACGACGACTCCACAAGTCGATGCCATGCAGTCGACCTTCAGCAAGTTCAAAGCCAGCGAGCCAGACAACTCGCGCAGCCTGAACTATGCTGACTATGCACGAGCCAAAAATCAGTCGACCGCTTCCGATGTCCGCACGGTTGCTGGCACCGAGGCAACGAATGCTGCCAACAGCTTCCTGGCGGATCCATTCATGGATCAGAAAGCTGCTCCAGCGACTCCAGCCATGGCACCGATGACGCCACCAGCTTCGAAGGAAGTGGTCGCTCAGCCAGCTGCTGCTCCGAATCCTGCGAGCGATTTCACCGTCGAATTCTTGAAGAAAGAAGCAGCCGCGACAGCTGCCAAGTCAGCTGCACCAGCCAAGGAACCATTTCCTGCCGTCAAAGAAGCTCCTCGCAGCAATGTCACGATCACTCGCGGTGTTCCAGCGAAACAAGCTCCACAGCCTGCACCGCTGGCTCCTCCGAAGTCAACATTCTCATCTTCCGTCTCGACGAACCGCGAGTTTGCATCCGCAACTCTGGGCGGCGAGCACGAAGCTGCCAATGGGCCACAAAAACCAGTCGTGAAGATCTACTGGCGTAAGACCAGCGACTTCAACATCGGTCGTGAATGTACCGCTGAACTGGTCGTCGAAAACCAAAGCCAGGCCGATGCTCACGATGTCGAAGTCCTCGCGTCCTTCCCGACACTGGTCCGACTGACCGACGCCAAACCTGCACCAGAAGAGAACGGCGGCAAACTGCTGTGGCGAATGGGATCACTGCCTGCCGGTAAGACGCAAGTCATTGCCATCAAGATGATCCCCAGCCAGTCAGGTGCCTTGAACGTCGCTGCGGATGTCCGTTTCTCAGCGAGTTCGGCCAGCGAGTTCCAGGTCTACGAACCAATGCTCGCCGTCGAAGTGGCTGGTCCTGATAAAGTCATGGTTGGTGACCCTGCTTCTCACTCTGTCACGATCAGCAATCCAGGAACCGGGATTACCAAAGACGTCAAAATCGAAGCCGTCATTCCGAAAGGGATCGAACACCCGCGAGGCGAGAAGCTGCTGCTGGATGTCGGTTCTCTGAACCCAGGAGAAACCCGTACGGTCCGCCTTGCTCTGGCTGCGACTGAAGGGGGCGATCACAAAGTCGTCATCCTGGCCTCTGCAGAATCAGGCCTGAATGCCAAGGCAGAATCAATCGTCCACGTTGTCTCTCCTGAGCTGACTCTTAATGTTGATGGTCCAGCCCTGCGATACATGGGACGCAGCGGGAAGTACAAAATCGCCGTCAAGAACTCTGGCACAATCGGCTCCAGCAACGTCCGCGTGATGCACAAGATCCCAACCGGAATGCAGTATGTCTCTGCTGACAAAGGGGCAACCTATGACTCAGAAACACGCATCCTCAGCTGGTTCGTGGGACGCCTTGCTCCGGAAGCCTCTGCTGAGATCGAAGTCGAGCTGATGGCCAAAGAAATGGGCGAATACGTCCACTACATCCGTGCCTCCAGCGAACACGGCAGCCAGTTTGATGCCCAGGTCGCGACCCGAGTCGAAGGGGTTTCGTCTCTGACTCTGAATATCGTCGACGTCAACGATCCCGTCGAAGTGGGTGCTCCGACATCTTATGAGATCGTCGTCAAGAACGATGGTTCGGTCGATGCCACCAACGTCGCGATCGCCTGCGAACTTCCTCAAGGCGTCCAGTTCATCTCCGCTCAAGGCCCGACCGATTCCCTGGCCGAGATCGACATGATCCTGTTCCGCCCTCTGGCTCGCTTAGCTCCAGGTGAAACAGTCGTCTACAAGCTGAACGTCAAAGGTCTGGTTGATGGCAACCTGCGAACCCGAGTCCGACTTGCCAGCGACTCAGCGGATCAGGCTTTGACCTTCGAAGAACTGACACGCTTCTACGGCGACTCCAAGAAATAAGGTCAACTGACCTTCATCAACTCCAACAGCCCTCGATCTTCGAGGGCTGTTTTTTTATGCCCATCGTATCACAACAGAATTAAGTCACCTGGGATTTGACTCGTGAGGAGCGGACGAACGTCACCGTAAGAACGATCAGCGCAACAGGCAAAGCAACGTAAATCGCAAATTGACCGACTTGCTGAGCGAGTGGATTTCCGGTGGTCGAGAGGATCAGGTAAACGGTGTAGAGAACGTAAAAGCCGAGCAGCATCAGTCCTTCCCAGCGACTGATGACTCCGTAACTGGCAAAGATCGGCAGGCAGATGAGAGCAGTCCCGACCATAACTGGCAGATCGCGCTGAAACATCGAAGCTGCCACCTGAATTCCTGGAGACGAAAAGACCGCAGCGGCGCCCAGGACACCGAGAACGTTAAACAAATTCGACCCAATGACGTTGCCCACCGCGATATCGCGTTCATTGCGCAGGGTCGCGACAACCGACGTCACCAGTTCCGGAAGGGATGTCCCGGCTGCTAGGATCGTCAAGCCGATGACCGTCTCGGACAGCCCGACATTTCTGGCGATCTGCACTGCCCCTCCCACAAACCATTCGCAACCGAAGACCAGCAGCAAAAGCCCGACCGCGATGATTCCGACCTGCGTGAGCAAATAGCGGAACGTGGGTTTGATGGGCTTGAGGTCGAGTTCGTGAGCCACCGTCTCGGTCGTCTTTGAATCCTTGCGTCCCATGAAATATGCAGCAGCCGTGTAGAGCAAAAGCAGCGACAGCAGGACGATGCCCTCGGGACGATTGATCCAGCCATCAGCCGCCACCAGGGGAATCAGCAGTGACCCAACGATCATGCACGGCACATCGAAGCGGATCATCTGACGTTTGACAATCAGCGGGCTGACAACGGCGGATAGCCCCAGGATCATCAGGGTATTAAAGATATTGCTGCCTACGACGTTGCCCAATGACAGATCGCCCTGGCCTTTGAGCGAGGTCGAAATCGAAACAATCAGTTCAGGCGAACTGGTGCCGATCGCCACGACGGTCAATCCGATGAACAAAGGCGAAAGCTTAGCTGCAGCGGCCAGTTTGGAGGCTCCTCGGACCAGCAACTCACCTCCGATGGTAAGACCAGCCATTCCTCCGACAAGTTGCAGTATCGTCATCAACATCGTGGCACCTTTCCGGTCGCAATGCGCAGCAAAACACAGACACGCCACTAAGGTGTGTCATCTGAGTCTAACGCGACAGGCAGGGAATTGGATCAATTTCGGGCGCCAAATGCCCTCAAGAATCCGTCAAATGCAATGAAGCAGGCTTACTTGTCCGTGATCGTATTCAGCTTCCCGATCACGTAAGTATCACTAAAAACGACTTTCCCAGTCGTAAAGACACGCCCGATCAACAGGCTGTCTTTGACAAGTGTCTGCTGGCCGTAAAAGTGATTGTTCCCAATCACGATGCTTTGTTTAATGACGGTGGTGCGTCCATAGCTGTCAATTGGCCCCACATGGCCGACGATCTCAGCATCGTTTGTGGTGGTCAGCAAAAATAGACGCAGTATCATTTCCAGCATTGTTCGCTCCTTGGGGCTGACAGACAGAACATTCCAACCGTCCTATCATCCCAAAGCGAAGGCCAAAATCCAAGCAGGCAGTCTGGCCTAAATCAACTCTTCATAAAGCGATGACCGCGACTTCGAGTCTTACTCATCATCCGGCATAACGACATCGTAGTGCTCAAATCCGGCCTCGAGTCCGAGATTATCAGCATCCTGAGCAGCCAGACTCAATAGCAGAGTCTTGTCATGCTCGATCTGATCCATCGCATCCCGAAGACGCTGCTGGGGTGTTTGTCCCAGATGCAGCGACAATGTGCGCTGCTGAGACTGCGGCGTTTCCGACTGGTGAGCCTGGATCTGGTCGAGCAAGTCCGCGACTTCGTGAGTCAGGGCACTCAGTGGATCGGTTGATGGCTTTACAGCCTGAGGCTTTGACGCTTCGAGGGTGATCTTCGTGGGCTGACTTTTCAGGTGCATCAGATGTCGTTTGTAATCCAGATGCGCGTAGTCATCCTGAATCGATCGCTCGCCGGAGTAAGTCTTCTGGGCAACAGGAACCGCTGGGGGCGGCATGGCAGCAGGACGTTCCACAATCGGCGTGATTTGCGGTTCATCACGATGAAGCGAGAACGTGACCAGCTCATCCTCTTCGTCGACGAATTCTTCGTCGTCGTCATCGGAACCACCGATTTCAAAGACAGTGGTCTCCTCTGATTCGAAGATCGTCGTCGTTTCAGGCTGTTCGTCATGGTCGACAATTTCAATCGTCGATTCAGGCCCAGCGTGGGCCGTCATAGCTGTCGGTGTCAGCAGTTGTGGGATCGACCAGTTGCCTGGAAGTTTCTGCAACTCTTCGAGGGCCTGCACGATCGTTTCGGGTGGAACGGGTTTCTTCTGCAGCGTGTATCCGATTTCCAGAGCCGTCTGGGCAATCAGATTCAAAGCATGTGGCGAGCCATCAGCGGCATGCAGAATGAGTTCGACGGCTGCGTCTGTGAAGCAGGTGGACAGGTTACTGCCCGCCTGTAAGAGTCGGAAGCTCAGATAGTTGATGGCTTCCTGACGGGCCAGCGGTTCAAGTGTCAGATGTTGTCGCAAACGCTGATTGAAGGCATCCAGGGCAGGGGAGGTCAGCTTTTCTTCGAGCTTCAACGACCCGGCGAGAATCAGTGAATAAAGTGGCTTATCACCTGCCATGAAGTTCATCAGACCGCGGAGTTCGTCGAGCAGACGCTCGGGCAGCAGGTGCGTTTCATCAATGAGGATCAATGTCCCCTTGGAGTGACTGGCGTTGTTGCGCAGTGCCGAGATGACTCTCAAGCGCAGTTCCTGTTCGCGCATGCCGGTATAAGGCTGGTTGAGTTCGAAGAGCAGCGATTGCAGGAGGTCGGCGCGAGTCGCGTAGTTTGGGGTGGGCAGGTAGATGACGCTGTGTTCGCTCTTGTACTTCTCAGCGACCAGGCGCAACAGCAGTGTCTTCCCCAAACCGGGGCCTGAAGTCAGAACGCTGATTCCTTCGCCTTCTTCAATGAAGCGACCCAGTTCAAACAGAGCAGACTGAAACCCAGAGCTCAGAAAGACTTGCCGCGGATTGGGAGTCAGCGTGAACGGCTTCGTTCGACATTGATAATATGCTGGATTCATGGTCGCCCTGTGAATGGAATGGGCGGGAAAACTACTGGCAGAGCCCTGATCAGACAAGCTGATTTTCCCGCTTCGTATCGAAAGGCATTGATGTCGGCGCAGTCGTTACCGCCAACATGTGTGATCCCTATCGTCTAAAATCGCCCTGAGAGAGCGTCGCCTTGAGGAGAATCGTTGCAACCCTCAGAGTTTGACAAGACTGTCACGCTGACCACATAAGGCCCAAACCGTTTTGTTAAACTTTGGCGATTGCGCAAAGTTTTCTGATTCCGCAGGCTTTGCCGGTCGATAACAGACGAAGAGAGGCGATGCGCAACACCTCTCTTCCCCTCTCCTGCAATCCCCTCCGCCTTCCCACTTCTCCTCTCCCGCCTGGATTCCTCCCATGCTATTCGGCTTGTATCACTCCTCGCACGGCGCCAATGCAATGGCTCACCGTCTGGACGTGATCGCCAACAACATGGCGAACACGGATACGGCTGGCTTCAAACGAGATCTGGCGATCTTTCAGCAGAGCGCACTGTCTGAAAACATGCTGGCGCCCAATCCTGACAATCTCCAGAACCACGCCGGTGTCGTCGGGATCGCGGAAACGGTCACCGATTACTCCAATGGCGGACTCGAACAAACTAACGGCACGCTCGACATTGCCCTGATGGGCCCGGGTTTTCTCCGTCTTGCTCCCGATGCCGATGGCAACGAGCTTTTGACGCGCAGCGGCAAACTCTCCATCAACGGCGTCGGACGCCTCGTCGAACTGACGACCGGCCGCGAAGTCATGCAGCCGACCGATACGCCGATCGGAGTGCCGCCGAACCTGTCGGATATTGAGATCAACGAGGTCGGGATGGTCATGGGAGTTGATGACCGAGGCATTCGCATTCCTCTGGGACAACTTCACCTCGTTCAGCCGGATGACTTTCACAACGTCGAAAAGATTGGCGAGAACCTGTATGGCGTCAACGGTGATCTCGAAACCGCTGGGCCTGATCTGACGGTTCACCAGGGCTTCATTGAACGCAGCACAGTCCAACCCATGATGGAGATGCTCGCCATGATCGAGACGTCCCGACAGTTCGAAGCCAACATGAACATGATCCAGTACCAGGAACAATCCCTCGGCCAACTGTTACAGACGATGACCAGATAGCGGGAGACGATTCCCAGAGATCCCTCATCCGACCTCGAAGACTCAGCCACCTTCTCCCCGAGGGAGAAGGATCAAAAGTCGAACCTTCAGGTTAGAAGAGACAAGAGTTTTCCCAAGCCCTCAGCCCCATACCCTAAGCCCTCCCCATGAGCTACCGAGCAATGTATTCAGCGGCCTCTGGCATGGAAGCCTTCCTCTTCCAGCTGGACACGGTCGCCAACAACATGGCGAACGCCGGCACGACCGGCTTCAAGCGGTCACGCGCCAACTTCGAAGACCTGTTCTACGAGCAATACAAGCTCCCCGGAACAGTCGATGGGAATGGCTCTCGAACCCCGGTCGGGATCTCGGTCGGTCTTGGTACCCGCGTTCAAAGTACCCAGTTGGACTTCCACGAAGGAAGTTTGCTGCAGACTGGCAAGCAACTCGATGTCGCGATCGCGGGCGAGGGGTTCTTCGAAGTCACTGACAACGTCAACACCTACTACACCCGGGCCGGGAACTTCACCGTCAATTCCGATGGACAGATTGTTCTGGCGTCTGCGGATCGTGGTCGCTTTCTGAATCCAGGGTTTACCGTTCCCAACGACACCGTCGACATCTCGATTACCAGTGATGGCGTGGTCCAGGTTCTTCAAGCCGGTCAGACGACGTATACCGAACTCGGGACAATCCAACTGGCGAAGTTCCCGAACCCGGAAGGTCTTCTCCAGGTCGGGGACAGCCTCTATCAGGAAACCCCCGCCTCGAACTCGCCGATTCGTTCGAACCCAGGGCTGGATGGTAACGGGACGCTCCGACAAGGCTTCCTCGAACAATCGAACGTCGAGCCAGTGGTCGAGCTCGTTGACCTGATCAAGACACAGCGAAATGTTGAATTGAACAGCCAGGTCATGCAGGCCAGCGACCAGCTGCTCCAGCTGCTGACGAACTTGAGGCGATTCTAATGAGCCGTAGTTTCACACTTCTGATGATGATGGCGATCATTGCCGGGATGACTTCCGCGGCGATGGCAATCGAGATCCGTCTGAAGGATCGTGTGGAACTCCCGTCGGATCGCGCGATGATCACACTCGGCGATATCGCAGAGATTCGTGACGAAGACCCTCAACGTGTCGACGCCTGGAAGGCCATCAACATTCATCCAGCTCCTGCGTCTGGAAAAGAAGTCCTCCTCGATTACACCACCATCACCAACCGCCTCCAGGCATCCGGCATGACGCTCGTCGATGCGGACTTCCGTGGCTCGAACCGCGTGGCAGTCCGCTCAGGTGGCGCCGCGTTGCAGAACATGCCCGGCGATGCCAACGCGGCTCGACGTCAGCAAGTCCTGAACCTGCTCGACCCGCACTTGAAGAAGTATGCCTCAGAACGCATGCCGCAGCTTGGCGCGTTTACCTTCCAGGTCCAGGCCAGTCCGGAAGCCTATCAGGCGCTTTCATCAGCAGTGCCCGGCAGCCTGCAGATGAATCTGGTCTCTATCGATCAGACCAACAGGCTTTTCGATGCCCACATCGTCTTCGAGGACGCCCGCAATATGCAGGGTCAGGTTTCGATTCGACTGCTGCTCGAGCCGTATCCTTATGTGCTCGTCAGCCAGGTCATGATGCAACGCGGTCAGATCATTCGCAAAGAAGACCTCGCCTGGATCCAGCTCACCGATCAGCAGCTTCTCAACGCTCGCAATGCCGGCTTCCAGAAAGATCCAGCCGTCCTGATTGGAACTGAGGTCATGAAGACGATTCGACCTCAAGAGCCGATCACCGGGGATCAGATTCGCAAGTCACCTCTGGTCCGAAGCAACGAAATCGTCACCGTGACCGTCAATGTCGCCTCCTTTGCGATCAGCCGACAATTCCGCGCCCGCAACGATGCTGCCATCGGCGAAAGCGTCACCCTGACAACACTCGATGGCAAAGAGACGCTGACAGCAACTGTCAGTGGTTATCGCACGGCTGTCCTCTCAGACGATGTCGCTGCGAAGCCCGCGTCTGGCGTTCGGACGGCCGATGCCCGCGTCAGCGAGATCTCGCTGACCTCCGACATGTCTTCGAATACATCACAGATCCCAATCATCAATGCTTCGTCAATGTCACAAACGTCGGCCTCGTCCGCGACGCCAACGAATTTCGTTCCTCACTCCAATCAGGCCCATGTCATTCCGAACCGCGTCATTCCCGACCGCGCTCCAATGACACGACCTGACTATCGATAAGGACAATCGTCATGAACCAACTGCAGATCATTTCGGCGGCTTCGGTCGTCCTGATGTTTTCATTGGGACTTGGGCGAGTAGAAGCCCAGGTCGGCGTTCCTCTGCCGACGTCCGGCAACATGGCCAGCGCTGCTCCGAGCGGACCTCGCGTTCGCGATTACTCCTGGATTCTCGTCGAGCCGCCTGAGCAGAAGGTCTTCGCGGTCAACGACATCGTCACGGTCCTCGTCGACGAAAAAGCCCTGATGAACGTCAACTCCCGCTTCAACCGTCAGAAGACTGGCCAGATCAAAGCCGAGCTCAAAGAGTTCATCCGATTGACGGACGAGCTCGATCTGAAGAACACAGCCTCGACCAGCCCGACCATCGATGCCAACCTCCAGGGGCGTCTCAACGGGACCGGTACCCTGACCGAGAGTGAAGGCATCAACTACCGCATCGCCGCTACGATCGTGGACGTCATGCCCAACGGCTATCTCGTCCTTGAAGCCCAGAAGACGATTCAAACCAACGAAGAGTTCTGGGAGTACTCACTGTCCGGGATCTGTCGCCCGGACGATGTGCTGAAAGACAACACCGTGCTGAGCGAGAACATCGCTGACCCTCAGCTCAACAAGCGACAACGGGGCCGAATCTTCTCCTCCAGCAAACGCTCTTGGGGCGTGAAACTGTACGACTGGTTGTCGCCGTTTTAAGAAACGGAATTCGGAATTCGCGGAATATCAGAGTTTTTTGTGAGCGTGCAATGAAAGTCGCATCATTTTTTATTACGAGTCTGCTGTTGTTGCTGATCAGCAACAGCGCGGTCTTTGCACGCGTCAAGCTGGAGAACATCTGTCAGATCTACGGCCAGAAAGAAGTTCGACTCACAGGTATGGGGCTGGTTGTCGGTCTCAACGGGACCGGCGATGGCGGGAAAGCGATTCCGACGATTCGCGCCCTCGGAGCCGTCATGCAGGCCATGGGCGCACCTGTTCTTGATTTGCGGGAACTCAACAACGCTGACAACGTCGCGATCGTCCTCATCGAAGCGACTATTCCGCAAGGTGGCCTTCGTATCGGTCAAAAGCTCGATTGTTACGTCAGCTCCTACCTGGGAGCCGAAAGCCTCCGCGGCGGGCGACTTCTCATCTCTGCCATCCAGACCGCCAACATTGCCGATGACCGCCTCATCGGAACCGCAGCGGGGGCACTCGTCCTGGAAGATCCGACCGCGCTCACCGGCGCCCGCATCCCCAACGGCGTCATCATCGAGACAGACCTCACTCAGAACGACGAATTCATCAATAACATCGTCCGCGTTGAGAAGGGGATGTCGTACTTCACACTGCTGCTCGATGAAGCCCACTCCAGTTTCCTGTCATCGACGGCTGTCGCGGATGCGATCAACGACAACCTCTCCTTCCAGCTCGAGAACCGACTGCAACAAATCGCCAAAGCTCGCACGCCGGGGGTCATCGATATCATGATCCCGCCGCAATACTTTGATGAACCTGTCGGGTTCATCTCCGAAGTCCTGCGCGTCTGGATCGATACGCCTCACACGCAGGCGAAAGTCATCGTCAATAACCGCACCAAAACCGTCATCGTCACGGCAGAAGTCGAGATCTCCCCCACGTTGATTGCCCACCCGAATCTCGATATCGCGATCGGCGGCATGGGTGGCGTGGCACCAAGCAGCTTCGAAGTCCTCGACGACCCGATGGCCAATCAGCAAACCGCCCGCCTCGACCAACTCATCCGCGCCCTCAAGCAACTCCGCGTTCCGCCGGAAGGCATCATCGAAGTTCTCCGCGAACTCTCGAAGACCGGCAAACTTCACGCCGTCTACGAAGAACGATAAGCCTCCATCAGAGCTGCGACCGAAAGGGAGCGCATCACCCCGCCGGAATCACCCACCATGTCCACATCATCCATCCTCAGTTCCACGATGACCAAGTCACCTCTTCTGGCGGCAGGCGAGAAAACACAGGCTCCCGGCAAGCTGACATCCAAGGATGCCTTTCAGGACTTTGTCGCGGGCACATTTTTTAAAGAAATGTTCAAAGCCCTTCGAAGCGCCGAAGGCGAAACGCCCTACATCAACGGCGGCCAGGCCGAGAAAATGTTCCGCAGCCAGCTCGACCAGAACATGGCCGAATCCATGGCCAAAACCCACGGCGCCGCTTTCAGCAACGGCCTCTTCGAGCAATTCCAACACAACCTCGATGCGAGAGTGTAGTTAATAACGCAATTGGTGGATAAGGATAGAAATGTGCCATGCTTGCGGCTTTGAGCAAGCATGTTCTGGTCGTTTCATGCCAAACGATGCAGCATGCTCACCCAAAGCTGTGAGCATGGCACGACTGCATTTCTCTTAGCCAATCTTTTGCACTTAACTTTGCGTCTTCGCGTTAACTCTGGATCTCTTCTACCGCTGTGCACTTCTTGTCTCGTTCTTTGCTTCCCACGCGCGCCAGAAATCCGACGGCCGCTGATTCCGCCACATCGACAACGCATTCCCGACGTGACTGTAGAACGTGTACATGTCGAGGATCTCTTTGTCCGACTTGTTGACGGTGTTCTCAATACACCAGCGGGCTGCTTTTTCGATCGTCTCCTTCGGCGGGTGCAGCGATTCGGGAGCAATCGACAGCCACTCGAGGTGGTGACCGGTTGCGATGACTTTGTCCTTCAGTTCATCCGCTTTGGGATTCTCGACAGCCGCTTTGCCATTCTTCCAATCGGATGACCAGTGACCATCTTCGAATTGTGCCGCTGTGATCAGATCGCGGACATGTTCGAGATGACGATAGACCAGCTTCGCGACCTCATCCGAGAGAATCTGATACTCATCATGAAGTCGCAGCAGAACCATCAGCGAGTAAACGCGGTGCGTCCCGCTGCAGACGCCTTTTTCGAGTTCACCACGCAGCAGACGCTTGGCGAGCAGGTCGAACGAATACTCGCGTCCTTCGGCTCCCATCCAGGTCTTGTTGGGTGGCAGCCAGAGACCGAAGCCGAGGGCGGTCCATTCGGTTTCCCGTTCATCGAGTTCAAAGTCGCGGATCGATTCGACGAGGACATCGCGGAACGTCATCTGTCGACCAAACGGCGTAAAGACAGGCTGATTCAACGGCACACCCGCCTCGCTCAGGCAGGCGAGCATGTGGTCATGGTGCACCGAAGTGCCCAGTTCGCGTCCCCACTTCACACCGACGCCGACAGGTCGATCTTCCAACAACGCCGCATTTTTACGTTTTGACCACGATTGAATGTAGGTCGCATGGTTGGTCAGGAACTCCATCATCTCCTGCCCGGAGATGGCTTCTTTGTCTGAGAAAGTCGCATCGATCGACCAGACCCGCAGTGCATGCTCAACGAAGTTGGGCTTCGTCTCAACATGCGAAAACCGTGGGATGATCTTCCCCAGGACCGCAGCCAGTTCTTCGTCACTGACCAGTTCCGGTCGATCATACAGCGGCTTGATTCGTAGCGGTTCCTCGCGCGGGATCGTCAGAGTCACCGACATCGCAGGCGCAACGACGACTCGCTCCAAGTCTTCCTTCGCACGAGCAAAAGGAGTCGTGCAAAGCGCGACCACAAGACACGCCGCGATGACCATCTGAGAGACAACAATCAACCGAACGGAATGTTTCATATCTATTGCCTTGTTATTCTGATCCCGACTTCTCATTCGCGTCTGATGCAAAATGTAGGGTGCTGGTGAGGCTCCGCGAACCGCACCAATTGTGCTGTCGACTGATGATGATGGTTGATAACGCATTTGGTGCGGTTCGAAGACTCACCAGCACCCTACGCCGAAGAGGACCCATTAAACGATCGTGGTTGGTCAATGCGCATCCGCTGCTGCCTTGGCATCATCCACACCCGGAATCGGCTCGAAAACCGCATCCGGATTCATCGGATCGACAATCGGCTTCTTCCGTCGGAACACCGCACCGACGCGGTCTTCGTACATCAGTCGCCAGTCTTTGTTTTCTTTCAGTCGATTGATCAACGCACGACGGAATGCGTGGTCGACGATGATGGTATTGATGCCATAGCGATCCAGCTTGTCATCCCAGCCGGTGACGGCCTGCGAGATCGACAGATAATCCTGCCAGACTTCCCGCGGCACCATGTGAGCATGCGAATTGACGAAGACCTGCAGGCCGTTTGGTCCGGCATATTGCAGATAGTCACCCCACTCGTAGGTATTGAAGACAAGCCCCGTCGGCGGGTGATCATTCAGATAACGAGTCAGATCGAACGGCGTCTGATCCGACAACGCATTACGGGTCGACTTGATCGCGACTGCTTCGTCTTTCGGAGCGCCATGAATCATCTGAATCCCGAAGGGCGTGTAGGCAAAGAAAATCCAGGCGAGCCCTGCTGAGGCAACGGTCCACAGTCCGGTGCGTGGAGAAACGACATCATCACTGGTCGTCGCTGTCTGCGCGATCCGTTGTTTGTAAATTGCTCTCAGATGGACGACAGCCGTCCAGGCAGCGATCGGTCCCCACCAGACCAACATGCGGGATGTATGAGCTGACCACAGGCCAAACCCGACAACCAGCAGCCACTCACTCGCTCGAATGCGTCGAGGCGAGTTGCGATAAAGAACGACCAGGAGAATGACCATCGCGGCAAACAGTTTGCCCTGCTTCATGCTCAGCGTGAGAGGTTCCCACTCGACGAGAGCAGCAAGATTCGGATTGCCCGAGATCAGCATCGTCACAGGGTAGATATCGAAGCCCTGCGGATTGACGAGAGCAACCGCAGCGGCGAGTTCCATGAGGACAAACCACTGCCAGCTCGACCAACTGCATAAGGCGTTCTTCAAGCTGCCAGCAGCGATGGCGAGATCAAGCGTGCGTCCTACCCAGACCGCGCCAAGGAACACCAGTCCGACGGGAAACGAACCATGGAGATTCGCCCAGACAACCATCGTGATCGGAACGACAAACCAGGCCGCTTTGCTGACTCGCGAGGTCGTGCAGCTCAGGAAGATCGGTAAGAAGCAAAGCAGTCCAAAGTTCTGTGGACGAACAATCGACAACGGCGTCAATTCAATCAACGCGAACAACGTGACACCAACAGCAGCCACAGCATGACTGCGCGAGTAACGGAACATTGTGATCGCAAACATCACCAGCATCAACGTGATCGGCAGAGCGTAAGCGAGTTGCAGTCCGGGAATTCCGAATGCTCGATCGATTCCAAACAGCAGGAGCTTGCTCCCCCAGGCGGTATCGAGGTAACGCATGCCTTCCGAGAGTCGCATCAAAGGCTCAGTCGCAGGAACCGAACCAGTTTCCCAAATCGTTTTCCCGTAGACGATATGCCCCCACAGGTCCGAGTGATACACGTCCTGATAGCTCAGCAATGCAAAGACCAACCCGAGGCTGAAGACCCACCAGACCCCGGCTTTGCTGGTTTTGAACCAGTCCGGCGTGCGGTCGACGAGTTTCGACGGGTCGGCAGCGGGGTGATCCCCGAACAGCGCGGCGTCTTGATGTTCCGTGGCATCGTCATGAGTGTGGTCAGGGCCAGCATTCATGGCGGAGTTTTCTTTCGTGACGATCGACATGGCGGGACAGTTTCCGTCTCGAAGCAGGTACGAAATCCCGGCGCGCAGACGCCGGCGGTCTCTTTCAGCTTAGACTGGAATTCCAACGCCCGAACAGGACTCTCCAGGTCACAGACAGAAGATGGCATCAACTTGTCCGCAAAGGAGGCTTGTAGCGATTATAACAGATCGTCCAAGTCGCTTCTCAATGCCGTTTCACCGGCACTCCCGGCAAAAGAAAAGACTGGAACGCAGGGCACGCGGAGTTAAGCAGAGGACGCAGAGAATGACATCTAGAGTCAACGCAAACCCGCAGCGAGAACTGACGAAAAGATTGATTTTGAGAGGCTTTCTCTACGAGCTCTGCTCAACTCCGCTTACCTCTGCGCTCCATTCTTTTTCTATGGTTTCAACGCAGATTCAGATCGTGGCCTCGTTCGTTTCTTTCTTTGGGAGGGGCTGTAGCGATTGTAACGAAATTTCCTGATGCAGGGGCAGGCCGATGTCGATAATTACGAAGAACGACGCGTCATCAGACATTTCGTCACGCTCAAAATACTTACTCAGTTTCACGTTCGCGAGGGGGGTTCTCACGATGAGAAAAGCACTGTTCACGATGGCCTTTGCGCTGTTGTTATCAACGTCAGCCGGGAGCCTCTTCGCTCAAGGCGGCACTGGTCAACCGACCGAGTGGAATAACTTCATGTACTATCCGTACGTGTATTATCCACAAAACTTCCAGGCCCCGGTCCAGTACGATCACCTGTACTACCGCTATCCTGAAGAACGCCGAATTCCTGTCATGAACAAGAACTGGCACAACTTCTACACCATGCCCCGCCCGTACCACAAAGGGTACCACTTCACTCTGGACGTGTTTTAACAGTCCCGGGTCTAAACGAGCAAATTAAAAACCTCGATCTGTCGATCGAGGTTTTTTTGTTTTCAGGGGAGTGGAGTTGTTCTTGGATTAAGAAGTCTTTGTCCTGGGCTTCTCAAATCCATGACAATGACATCAGTGCTTCGAAGAACGTAAACCAACCGGTATCGCTTACCAGCTGGCGTCTTGAAATAGACTTCATACAAAGGTTCTGAAAACCGCTTTGACTCTGCTGACTCACTAAACGTATCAGCATGTGATTTTAAACGCTCGATGGCATGCTCGTACGCCTCGATCCACCGAATCACTCCATCAGGAGATTTTTGTCGCAGCCACTCACGTATTTCGATGATAGATTGATACGCTTTATTGGTGACCCGCACTTTGAAACGCAAGGTTAAAGCCCTTCACGCAATCGTCGCGAAACTTCTTCTGCAGAAATCGTTCGCCCTGCTTCGAGATCTTCAAAGCTTTGTTTTAAAGACTCGATCCAATCTTCTTCGTCGAGCCACTCCGCAATTACTTCCTGAGGCGTTAGCCCGGGTTCTTGCTCGAACTTGCTTCCAACGAATTCGTAAAATGCTTTTAGATCTGTATTCGGTCTGGAAATCATAGACTGTTTCCTTCGATCAGGATTTTGGAGTCATTCTGACCGAATATTACAGACAAAAAAAGATAAAAGCCTCTCTTACCTACCGAGGCACCGCAATCCGGCTGAGCAACTGCTGAATAATCCCTTTGGCTCGGTCTCGCTGACCTTCACGGATCAACCCCGTCACTACAATGCGGTGAGCCAGGGCAGGGATCGCGAGTTGTTTGATGTCGTCTGGAATGACGTAATCCCGGCCGTTTAGAAATGCGTACGCCTGCAGCGACTTGTAGAAAATGATCGCCCCGCGGGTACTGACGCCGAGGGCCAGTTCATCGCTTTCCCGGGTCGCTGCAACGATTTCGAGAATGTAATCATTGAGTGAATCGTCGACCCGGACCTTCTTGACTTCATCCTGCAACGCAGCCAGTTGCTCGGCATTAATAACTGGCTTGATAGCGGCGACAGGTTCGCCACTTCGGTGTGAGATGAGAACTTCTTTCTCGTACTCACGAGAGGGATAGCCGATTTCGATCCGCAGCATGAAGCGATCGAGCTGGTTCTCGGGGAGAGGATACGTTCCTTCGAACTCGAACGGGTTCTGGGTCGCCAGGACGAAGAACGGACGCTTAAGCTGGTACGTCTTGCCGTCGATCGAAACCTGACGCTCGCTCATCGCTTCGAGCAGGGCGCTTTGTGTTCTCGGGCTCGTGCGGTTGATTTCGTCAGCCAGGAGAACATTCGTGAAAACTGGACCTTCACGGAACTCGAACTCGCCCACATTCGGGCGAAAAATACTTGTTCCGATAATGTCTGAGGGGAGCATATCGGGCGTGAACTGCAGGCGGGCGAACTGGCAATCGATACTCGCTGAAATGGCTTTGGCTAACGACGTTTTTCCCACCCCCGGAGCATCTTCGATCAACAGGTGACCTTCTGCAAACAGTGCTGTGATCGCCAGTTTGACGGCGTGTGGCTTTCCCAGAACAGCCTGATTGATATTGTCCAGCAAGGCGGCAACGAGTGACTGACTCGCCGATGAACTCGTCTGTGTCGACACTGAGATCTCCGATCAACTTGTTTCCAGCAACTGGACGTTCGCGATTCCTTGCGATGGCAGGCCACAAGGTCTGGCATTCTGACTGTCAGGACTCTTTAGACGGGTCTGATCGATCTGATCAGACGTCTCATGCCCAGCCACGTCCATTTCCAACATACGCCAGCCACGGCGTTTTTGGAAATGTGCGACCAATGAGTTTTGTGAGAAGGAGAAAGTTTTTACTCCTTCAGCTTGTCCCTGCAGACATGCTGCGGACACAATGGAAAATGTTCCCAATTCATAATTGTGACGGTAATTTATGTTCAGTTTTTCTGTTCGTCAATATCGGCTCTCTATCCTCATTGTCTGCCTGATGGTAGCAGCGGGCTGCAAACCCCGCGTTGAAACGCCCTCTGAGGTCGTCGCAACTCCTCACCACCAGAACATTTCAATTCCTCCCATCAACGTGGATGAATCTGATTGGCCCTGGTGGCGTGGATTTGGGAGGAATAATCGTACGAATGCCCAGGCGGGTAAACTTCCTGACCGTTTGACCGATCCTTCGCGACAACTCTGGACCGCCGACATCCCGGGAAAAGGTCGGTCGACTCCGATCATCGTGAAAGACGTGGCTTACCTCACATCTGGTGTCGAGTCGGAGAACCAGGCGCAGACTGTCCTCGCTTTTGATACGAACAGTGGAGCGAGATTGTGGGAAACTATTGTTCACAATCAGGGTTTTGATCTCAAGTCGCACGAAGAAAATTCCCAGGCATCGCCCACGATGGCAACGGATGGGGAAAGGCTTTACGCCGTTTTCATGTCTCATGGCAAAGTCCAGGTGACTGCTCTGAGTTTTGATGGAGACATTCTCTGGACGAAGCCCGTGGGGCAGTTCCACTCGATGTTCGGCTTCGGTCCTTCGCCGCTGGTGTTTGGTAATGCTGTTTATGTGGCTGTCGATCATGATCAGGGCGGGTTTCTGTGCGCGATCCGCCGAGATACCGGTGACGTTCTCTGGTTGAAGCAGCGTCCGGCCCGGACGAACTTCGCGACCCCCGTCGTCGCCCAGATCAATGGCCTGACGCAGATTCTCATCACCGGCGACCATCACCTCATGAGCTACGACGCCAGCACTGGCGAATTTCTCTGGAAAGTCCCCGCCCTCGCTGAAACCATGGTTGGGATGCCAATTATACTTGCGGGTCAAGATGGCAATGCCCGCACTTACATCTGCTCGGGAGGCTATCCGGAAAGTGAAACGATTGCCTTCGATCTCACCCAGTCGCCACCCGCTCGACTCTGGAGCAACAAGGAGAAACTCTACGTCCCATCCCTGTCCATCAGTGATGACGAACAGACCGTCTATGGCATGGACGACGAAGGGATCGCGATGGCCTGGTCAGTCGACAAAGGCAAGACGCTGTGGAAAAAACGCCTCGGCGGTCCACACAGTGCCTCTGGCCTGCTCGTCGGTGACCGCTATCTCACAGCCAGTGAAAAAGGAGACATCAAACTGCTTCAGGTCACCCCCAAAAATGCAGACGTCCTCTCCGAAGAAAAACTCGGCGACGAAATCTACGCCACACCCCTGCTGGTCAAAGGCAAAATCTATATCCGCACCGCGTTTCGCAACGACGGCGGCTACCAAGAGAAACTGATCTGTATCAAAGCGGATTGAAAGACACCGATGTCACTGCCGCTCGAATCACATTTGCATGGCATCCTGCTGCACGTTCACGCCCAGCCGGCGGCCAAGAAAAACGGGATCATCAAAATTCATGACGGACGCCTGAAAGTCGCTGTCACCCAGGCTCCCGAAAAGGGCAAGGCCAATCAGGCGATCATCGAAGTACTCGCCAAATCTCTCGGTTTGAAACGATCGCAGATCTCCCTGTTCAACGGCGATATTAGCTCGCACAAACAGTTTCTGCTGACGGGCTGCCAGCTCGACCAGATTCACGAAAAACTCACGTCTCTCTTGATGGGGTAATTGTTCCCCAGCGCTCGATGGTTCTTCCTATTACCGTCGCTGCGACTACAATATCCCCCATGATCCCGCGGAGTTGCTACGTCCACGTTCCTTTTTGCGTCCACCGCTGTGGCTACTGCGACTTCACGCTCGTGGCGGGGCGAGATGACCTCATCGGGCCCTATCTCGAAGGCATCGAACGCGAACTCCATTTCGTCCTCGGCGAACCTGCTGATCGCCTGGAACTCGATACCTTCTACTGGGGTGGCGGGACGCCGTCGTACCTGGATCCCGACCAGCTACGCCAGCTGAATCAGACCCTCCTTTCCCGCTTTACTTTGGCTGCTGACGCAGAGTTCACCGTCGAAGCCAACCCGCATGGACTTGATGAATCCCGCATCCAAACACTCGCAGACCTCGGCTGCAACCGGATCAGCCTTGGCGTGCAATCGTTCGACGCTGATGTCTTGAAGACTCTCGAACGTGACCACTCTCCCGAAGACATCCAAACCGTCGTTGAACGACTTCGCTCGCGCATCGACAACTTCTCGATCGACCTGATTTTCGGCGTCCCAGGGCAGACACTCGACTCCTATCGAACGACCCTTGATCGCGCAATCGACCTCGCTCCGCGTCACTTGTCGACCTACGGCCTGACGTTTGAAAAAGGCACGACCTTCTGGTCCCGACGCGAGCATGGCAGTCTCAAACAGGTCGATGAAGAACTCGAACGAGACCTCTATGCCTTGACCATTGAACGCCTCGAAGCGGCTGGTTATCGTCAGTATGAAGTCTCCAGCTTCGCCCAGCCCGGATTCGAATCTCGACACAACCAGGTCTACTGGTCGGGCAAGCCGTATCACGCCTTCGGTCCCGGTGCGTCTCGTTACCTGAACGGACGTCGTGACAACAACCATCGCAGCCTGTTCACCTGGCTCAAACGTCTTCAAGACGGGACATCCCCCGTGGGTGAATCAGAAACACTTTCTCCTGAAGATCGCGCCCGTGAATTGCTGATTCTGGGACTGCGTCAAATCAAAGGTGTGTCCCACGCAGAATTCGAGGAATTGACAGGTTTTGCCCCGAAAACGCTGATGGGGAAATATTTCTCAACGCATAGAGACAACGGCCTGATCGAAGATGACGGTCATGACGTCAGAATTACCCCTGCAGGACGCTTTATCGCCGACTCTATCGTTGTCGACTATCTCCGCACCGATTAACCTGAATGTCGCGTCTGGAAGGTGTTTTTTATCTTCCTCCGGCTAATTACCACTGTGTCGCATTTATTGCGACGGAACGCAATATCGTCGAATTACCAATTACGATCTCCCGGGACCGGCTTTCATGAAAATCTACGATTCCGCTGATATCGAAACCGCCTGGCAATCGGCTCAAAAAGCTCAAGCAGAAGGTAAGCTCTCTGCCAGCACGTTGGGCAATCTTCAACCCTGGTTGACCCAGCCACACTTCGATCATTTCCGCTGCGAAATCCTGCAGATGATCCAGGGCGAACGCTGGAAGCAACTGGAAGACTCCTTCTGGGAAGTCATCGCCTTCGGAACCGGCGGCAGACGTGGTCGCATGGGCGAACTCGGCACCGCCACGATGAATGCCCGCACGGTCGCAGAATCGGCCTACGGGTTAGGGGCGTACTTCCTTTCCACCAGCGGCGGAAAACCCGGCAAGGCAGTCATCGCTCACGACTCCCGCAACCGCTCATCCGAGTTCGCCAAGATCACCGCCTCGGTCCTCGCAGCTCAGGGGTTCACGGTCTACTTCTTCAGCGAACACCGCTCAACACCGGAACTCTCCTTCGCTGTCCGTTATCTGAAATGCGACGTCGGCGTCGTCATCTCCGCCTCTCACAACCCCCCATCGGACAACGGCTTCAAGGCGTACTGGTCCAACGGCGGTCAGGTCCTCGCCCCTCACGACAAAGGGATCGTCGATCACGTTTATAAGTCGACGCAGATCGCGATGGTCGAATTTGATGACGCCGTCAAAGCAGGCACGATTCAGATCATCGATCAAGAAATCGACGACGCGTATGTCCAGGCGGTGCTCGCGATGTCATTGACTGACAACCGCGAACTCAACGCCGTCTACACCCCGTTGCACGGCGTCGGGGAAACCTGTTGCTACAAAGTTCTGACCGCGGCGGGCTTCGAGGGAGTCGAAATCCTCGAGGAACAACGGACTCCCGACGGCAACTTCCCGAACGTCGATGCTAACTTCCCGAACCCTGAACGTTCCGAAGTCTTTAAGCAGGCAATCGCCCGTGCCAAGCAGACCGATGCTGGCGTCATCATGGCGTCGGATCCGGATGCAGACCGACTCGGCGTCTGTGTCAAAGACAAGACGACAGGTGAGTTCGTCCATTTGACTGGCAACCGCATCGGTGCTTTGATCGCTGATTACGTCATTTCGAAACGAGCCGCAAAGGGCGACCTGACTCCTGAGCATTACGTCGTCGAAACCCTCGTCACCACGCCCCTGATCGCCGACATTGGACGTGCTCACGGCCTGAAGGTGATCGACAACCTGCTCGTTGGCTTCAAGTACATCGGCCAGACGATGGATCAACTCGGAGCCGAGAAGTTCGTCTTCGGGGCGGAAGAATCTCTGGGCTATCTCGCTGGTGGGTATGCTCGCGATAAAGATGCAGGAATCGCCGCTCTTTACCTGGCGGAATGTGCAGCCGAACTGGCAGCTCAAGGCAAGACGCTACTCGACCGCCTCGATGAACTCGCGTTGACCTATGGCTATTACCTCGAAGGTCAGATTGCCAAGAGCTGCCCGGGAGCAGATGGCAAAGCCCAGATCCTGAAACTGATGGCTGCCTTCCGCAAGAACCCACCGTCGAGCCTGGCGGGCATCGAGATGGCCAACGTCGAAGACTTCGGCACTCACGAAGTTCGAACGCTGCCAGCCAACACGAAGGTCAACAATCTCCCGGAGCCACAGGGCGATCTGATGATCTTCACGACCAAGCCCGCTGAAACACAGATTCGTCTGGCAGTCCGTCCCTCGGGAACAGAGCCAAAAATCAAGTTCTACCTGTTCGCCAACACAAAGGTCGGCGCACCGGAAGATCTCGAAGCAGTCAAACAGAAAACCCAACAGCGCCTGAACGATTTCTCAAAAGCCCTGTCCACCTGGATGGACGAAGTCATCGCGTCGTAAAGGCGAGCGGGGGGTGTCAACCCCCTATCTTCTTCGTCTTCTCGATCAACACCCCGCAACGGGAGGGCGAGGCTCCGTCCGAGCCGCTTCTTTGCATTGCGAAAATATAACTACGAACTAGACGATGATGGCCTCGAAGGTTTTCTGATCGCGAACTGTTCAAAGTCGAATAACCAAAGTGCGATTGCAACGCGGGACACCGGCTCGGACGGAGCCTCGCCCTCCCGTCGAAACACCATTAACACACCCAACATCCTGTCTTCCCATAGGACGTTCCAACGTGAACGCCTCCCACCACGAAAGCCCACCTGACATGTCCACTCGTCGCATTGGTCTCTGGCTCGTCGGAGCCTGGGGAAACGTCGGCACGACCGTCGCTGTTGGTCTGGCTGCCCTCCAGAAAAAATTGATGCCCACGACAGGTCTCGTCACCGAACTCCCGATGTTCGCCAAAGCTGGCCTGCCGGAGTTCAGCGAATTCATCGTCGGCGGTCACGAAGTTCGTCCCAATACATACTACAACGCCGCCCAGGTGCTGTGGCAGAACTCGCGCATGTTTTCGCCCGATCTTCTCGACCAGGTGGAAGATGTCCTCGAAACCTTCGACGCGAATGTCCGCCCAGGAACCCTGGTCAACGTCGGCAACGCGATCAACACCATCGCGCGCCAAGGTGGCTCATCGCAGGAATCGACAACAGAATCACCACTGGCTGCCATCGAACGCCTCACCGCAGATCTCGTCGGCTTCAAGGACACGCTCAAGCTTGATCACGTCATCGTCGTCAACCTCGCGTCCACTGAGCCCGCATCCTCGATTCCGCCCAATGATCCCGTTCTCGCCACTTGGAAAGCTCTCGAAGAAGCTCTCAATTCCGAGAAGCCTCTCGACCTGCCGGCCAGTTCGCTCTATGCGATTGCTGCCTTCAACTCGGGTTGCACGTACATCAATTTTACCCCCTCCGTCGGCTCGAACCTGCCTGCTTTGGCAGAACTGGCCGACCTGCGGAAAGCTCTCCACGGCGGACGCGATGGCAAGACCGGCGAGACGCTTCTCAAGTCGGTCCTGGCTCCCATGTTCCGAGCCCGCAACCTCGAGGTCAAAAGCTGGGTCGGCCACAACATCCTCGGCAACGCCGACGGCCAGATTCTCAACGACCCGAACAACAAGGCCACCAAGGTCAATTCCAAGGATCGCCTCCTCGGCGAAATCCTCGGCTACAAGCCACAGTCCCTGGTCTCGATCGAATACATCGAGTCGCTGGGGGACTGGAAAACCGCTTGGGACCACGTCCACTTCGATGGCTTCCTTGGCACTCGGATGACCATGCAGGTCACCTGGCAAGGCTGCGATTCTGCCCTCGCTGCTCCCCTCGTCATCGACCTGGCCCGTTTGGCAGACCGTGAAAAACGAGCCGGTGGATCAGGCGTCATGTCGTTTCTGAGCTCTTTCTTCAAAAGCCCGATGGGAACCGACCTCGCCGAGTTCGCCGCTCAGAACCTCGTCCTCGCCGACTGGGCCAAGAAGGCATCGAAGTCGTAGGGTCCGCTGTGCGGACCGTTAATCGACAAGCATCTTCGGCCACGACAAACGAACGTGTGAACAACCTCACACGTTTCTGGATCAGCCGCATTGGCGGTCCGCATAGCGGACACTGCGCGATGCCTCACAGCGGATTCTGGAATCCCATCACCTGAAACCGTGCCAGCTCAGCGGTCGTTGTCAGCTTAATGGCGGCGATGTTGTCGTAAGCGATCATGACCTTCCGGGCATTCGTGCTGTCAGGCTTATCGCGCTCGACAAGCAGGATCCCGCCCGAGATCATGAAGTTCACAAACGGGATCGTTTCGCCAAAAGTCGTGACGAGCATGGCTTGTTTAGGCATTGCATCGGGCCAGTTTTCAAACAGACTGCGCCATGTTTCGCCGGTCGAACTCATCTTAGATTCCTTGGGGAACGGGAAGTGATGAGCGGCATCTTAGTCTGTTGGAAATGCAGCAGCAATTGTGATTGCCACAATTGCCTCTCTTAACATTCCGCCTTACATAGACTTGGGAGGCGTGATTCGTTCGGGCTGATAAAACTGGCGGACATCGATCACGTTCATGCCGGCAGCCTTCGCAGCGATAATTCCGGGATCGACGTCTTCATAGGCCATGCACTTCGTCGGATCAGCACCAATCCGCCGGGCTGCTTCCAGAAAAATATCGGGAGCAGGCTTGCCGTGCTCGACATCCAGTGACGTCACAATCGCGTCGAAACACTCAAAGATCCCGATCTGCTTGAGCAGCGGGTAGCAAAGTGACGGGATTCCCCCGGTCGCGACAGCCATCGGTCGAACGCCGTGCAACCTTTTGACGAGTTCGACCATGGGCTCGATCGGGCGAACGGTGTGCATCAAGTCGACAAACAAGGCTTCCTTCTTGTCCGAGATGGCTTTGATGTCGTGGTCGACACCAGTCTCGGAAATGAGAAGGGCAGCGACTTTGTGGGTGGGCCAGCCGCCTAATGCGTAGAAGCGATCTTCGTCGAAATCGAACCCATATTCACTCGAAATCGCTGCCCAGGCACGAAAATGCGGGGGCATCGAGTCAGCCAGCGTCCCATCGCAATCAAACACAAAACCTTCGATGGACTGCAGCTGAGATTCGGTCAGGTGAAGGATCTTTTCGGCCTCGTTCATAATCTGAAGGTAGCACATTTCGATCAGGCCGAAAAGTAGTGGCCTATCGAATGAAAAAGAGAATCAGTCGGGCCGATATTCTTTGCCGCCAAAAAGCGAAGCTAGGCAAATAGATAATGTGTAGTGTATTTATATGTCACTTGTTGAGTGAATCTAGCTACACATGGCTAGGAGCGTTTAGTTGGATCACCTAGTTCTTTATTCAGTTTCACTGCAGACTTGAGTAGTTCGCGAAACTGTGGCTTCTGAATCTGGGCGATGTCCGTCAGTTTGACATGCCGCATGCGATCCATGGATTTCTCAAGCAGTTTCTTCGGGTCAGCGACCTGATCACCACGCCAGAAACCGAAGTTGACCTGATTGCGAAATGCCTTGATAAAACAGAAGGGGCCATTGAGCTCATAAACAGGCTGGCCCCACTTGATCGACTCCTCGGCTTTCGGAATCGTGGATGTCACCAGTTCCCGTAATTCGCCGACGATTTCTCCTCGCCAGTCACCAAGTCGTTCAATGTACTCATCGACTGTCTTGGCCAATTGAGGGGTCAAATTGCTGGAAGGTGTCACCTTCGCTTTAGCGGCTGGCATGGGCTTTTTCTTCGGCATAACGGACCCGCTTCACGTCAAATGTTTGATGGGTCACGAAAGGGGAGGTCAATCGGGGTAGGGGAGTGCCCAGGGCTTTCTCGCACTGCAGCAAATTTCTGCATGCAGTTGGTGGTGTTGTTCACCAGCTTATTAGCTTTCACAGCGAATGAATTATACGCTTAAATGCTAAACAGCTAACAACATAAGTAGCAAAAAGGCCCTGAGTTAACTAGTGTTATCTGTTGAGAGAAATCCTTTGTCAATCTTGAGGATTCCTAAATATTTCATAAATCGTCGAATTCACTCATCCACGTGGGTGAAATTTCTTGTGAATGGCTTTCAGGCGGCTGTTTTCTACGTGCGTATAGATCTGAGTCGTCCGAATACTGGCATGGCCCATCAGTTCCTGGAGGGCACGAATTTCGGCTCCACCGGCCAGCATATGCGTAGCAAAGCTGTGACGCAGGGTGTGAGGACTGACGCCTTCACCGCAGCCAATTCTCTGGGCATACTTGGTCACCAGCTTCCAGATCACGATGCGACTGAGTCCGCGTCCGGATCGGTTGACCAGGAGAACCTGGCTGCCTGATTTCGTCGTCAACAGAGGTCGTTCGTGCTCCAGATAAGCTTCCAGAGCAGCCCGAGCAACCCCGTTCAATGAAACCAGGCGTTCCTTGTCTCCTTTTCCAATCACGCGACAGAAGCCTTCCTCCAGCGAAATACTGTTCAAGTGCAATGACGCGACTTCCGATGCCCGGCAACCGGTGGCATAAAGCAGGCACAAGAGAGCCCGGTCTCTGAGTGGGAAGCGATCTGTCGGACCCGGGGCAGACAGCAGTTCGTCCACTTTCTCTGGACTGAGGACCTTGGGGAGATACTGCCAAAGCTTAGGCGAGTTTAATAAGTCGACGACGCTTTCCGTCAGTTGGCCTTCCAAAACTAGATAGCGAAAAAACATCTTTAAGGAAACAAGATGGCGGGCGATTGTCGTCGTGGCGAAATTCTGCTCGTGCAGGTATTTCAGGTAATCGCGAAACGCCGACAACGGTAACTGAGAGAACAGGCCCAGCTTGTTCAGGCGATGCCATTCTAAAAATCGCTTTGTGTCTGTGCGGTAAGCCGAGACGGTATTGCCAGACATGCCACATTCGCGTTCCAGGTAAAACACGAAGTTTTGCAGCGAATCGCCTTGCGCCTCTTCTCCCCGCGGCATGGCGGGTGAATCGCTCACAGGACGTCGACGCGGTGGCATAAAAGGCTTTCTCGTCGTGGTTTAAGACGCAAAATGGGACAGACTGGCTCAGTTCAGTTTCGGTATGGGGGACGGACGACTTGAGATGCAGGGGAAACTTGCATGACTTAACGATTAACTAATATGAGAACTTGATGTCATCCGTCTTTAGGGAAAATATTGAAAATGGAGTAAACGGGTATTTTTACGCCGTGTGCAATGTGTGCATTCAGGGGAAAATGGTCGTCATGTCTGACATCTTGTCAGTCGTGATTTTTGGCTTGATGGCAGGGATGTCGTAAAAGTAGCCTCGTCTCAAGTTGATGGGGCCCTTAAGATGGAAGCCATTGGAGTTATTCATTTTGATCAGGAGATTTACGGATGAAATCCGTCGTATCAGTCATCGCCGTTCTTACGTTTGGAATGTTGTCGACTCTCTTTGTTCCGCCAGCGAGCGCGCAGGCGCCCGGCGAGCCATCTCTCGTCACGGTCAAGACTTTTATGGCCGCGTCAAAACTCGCGCCTGGTCAGCCTGTGGAAGTATTGATTGTCGTTCAAGTGCAAAAGCCATGGCATATCAATTCTAACCCTGCGAACCCTGATTACCTAATTCCTACGGAATTTAAACTTGTTGCCACCGAAGGAAGCAAAGTCGACCAGTTGAAGTACCCTAAGGCCGGCACAATGAACATGGATGGCATTGATGAGCCCGTCCATGTCTACGAAGGGGAATTTGCGATCTTCGGCAAGATCACTGCTCCTGTGGAAGCAGCTGGCAAAACCGAGTCGCTTGATATGCAGCTGCATTACCAGGCCTGTAACGATCAGAAGTGTCTCCAGCCGAACAAGGTCTCCATCAAAGGGAAGGTCCCTGTCGCGGCTGTCGGGGAAGCTCTCGAACCTCAGAACCAGAAGTTGTTTGAGAAGTACCGCCCCAAGGCGGAAGAAAAGAAGAAGTAGTTGACGCTTTTCGGTCAATTTCCACGTCAGGAAGTGGAACATATCGCAATCGGCTGATATGCGGTCTGCCTGATTTGATACGAGATTGACCTGTCCGCGTTTGTCAGGGGTGTGCTTGCTCCGTATATTCTGGACCTGACAGAACATAACATGTCGGTGTTTCTGGTGACGCCGGAGCACTGGCAGGATTCTGTTTTTTGCGCAGGCTGCGCCGTCCCATACGTTGGCAAGGATTCTCAAGATGAGCTCACACCCCGAAGCAAAGACCGCCTCTGTTCCGAAAACCAAGATTGTCGCAACGATTGGTCCAGCGACTTCCTCCCGTGAACAGCTCAAAGCTTTGATACTTGCGGGAGTGAACGTCTTCCGTCTCAACTTCGCTCACGGAACGCACGAGCAGCACGGCAGCGTCCTGCAATTGATTCGTGAGTTATCAGCCGAACTGAGCAAACCGGTGGCGATCCTCGGGGATCTCTCAGGTCCTAAGATTCGTCTGGGCAAGTTGCCTAACGATGAGATTGACTGCCTGCTGGGCTCTCGCTTCGAATTCGTAAAGGGCAGCACTGGCGGCGATGTCACCAAGCTCAACTGCACCTATGAGTATTTGATTGATGACCTGAATCCTGGCGACCCGGTTCTTCTGGCTGATGGGAACGTCGGCATGCGGGTGGTTGAAAAGTATGCCGACGAGGGGCGGGCTGTCTGTATTGTCGAGCACCCCGGACTCATCCGCTCCAAGCAGGGAATTAACCTGCCGGGAGTGAATCTGCGCACGCCCTCTCTGACCGATAAGGATCGTGATGACCTCGCCTGGGCCTTGGCACACCGCATCGACTTCGTCTCGTTGAGCTTTGTCCGTCGAGCAGATGACCTGAAACACTTACGACAGACGATCGAAGATCTCCAGAAGATTGTCTCTGACAAGCACATTCCACAAATCGTTGCCAAAATCGAGAAACTCGAAGCCATTCAGGAACTCGATGCGATTCTCGAAGAGTCCGATGTCGTGATGGTGGCTCGCGGCGATCTGGGCGTCGAAGCTGATATCGTCAAAGTGCCGATCCTGCAGAAACTGATCATCAAGAAGTGCGGCGAAGCACGCGTTCCGGTCATTACTGCGACCCAGATGCTCGACAGCATGCAGCACTCCCCTTTCCCGACCCGCGCAGAAGCCACCGACGTCGCGAACGCTGTTCTGGATGGCACCGATGCCGTCATGCTCTCGGGTGAAACGGCGGTCGGTAAATTCCCCGTGCGAACCGTCGAAGTGATGCGACGGATCGTCATGGAAGCCGAGACTCTGCTCGCGACGCGTAATTTCATCGACGCTCGGATTCAACCAGGACGCAAGGCGCTCGAAGTCACGGAAGCCATGACTCTGGCTGCGGGAACAGCCGCCTCTCAACTGCAGGCTGACCTGATCGTCGTCATCACGAAGTCAGGACGCACCGCGCTCTCGATGTCCAAACAGCGTCACCCGATGCCCGTTCTGGCCATCACGAAGGAACTCGAAACCTCTCGTAAGCTCTGCATGGTCTGGGGCGTTTACCCACATTACGCCGACATCCAGGAAAATGATCCCAAGGCAGTGCTGTCGACTGTTCTCGAATGGGGCAAATCCAACGGCATCCTCAAGCATGGCAGTAAGATCGCGCTGATCCTCGACTCGATCTGGTCAGCCGAAGGCCACGACGTGTTGATGATCCATACCGTGGATTAGGACTGCAGACGTAAATCCGGGAGACTGGAACGCAGAGAGAACAGAGTTGAGCGGAGATCGCAGAGTAAGAGGTTTGTCGGTTTCGAGCCTCTGCTATCAACCGCATTTTCGTTTCACTCCGCGTCCTCTGCTTCCCTCCGCGAGCTCTGCGTTCCAGTCTTCTGGTGATCATGGCGCAGCTTCAAAGTAGTTCGGAAACAGGAATCTTTCTGCGTCCGAAAAAATTGTAGAAAAGTCAGAGCATTTTCCTGAAAAAGTCTAAAGTTTTCGAAGAAGGTCTCAACTTGAGCTAAATCGGCTGCCGATACAGAAGGAAGAACCGTCAAAGTCGACGTATCTTTCCTAACCGGACCCGAGCCGATCATGCCTTCAAATAATTCTATCGCTCATCGTCACTCCCTGCTGTCTCGCGTGTTGCCGCTGTTGCTGGCCGCGTTGTCAGGCTGCTGCTGTTACGATCCCTGTGGTTACAACTCCTGCTATGACCCTTGTGGCAGTGGTTTCTATACCTCGGGGATGAACTACGGCAGCTGCGTCAACGATCTGCCGACTCTGTACGGAATGCAGAATGGCAACTGTGCTCCGATGAATTGTGCTCCGATCAGCTGTGCCCCCATCAGCACCTGCTCGACCGTCTCTCGTCCTCCCATGGTGATGCGAACCTACGTTCCACCGACCATGAGTGGCAACTGCTTTACCGGCGGTTGCGATGTCAGCGGGGGATGCGAAGATGGCCAGTGTAGCGATGATTATTTTAACGATGGCGTCATTTATGGCACGCCTGAGCCAACCATGGGCATGCCTTATGGCAATTACAGCTATCATGAGCGCTATCATCAGAACCATCACAAGGTCAGCTGGACTCAGAAGTTCAAAGCCGGCTGGAAGAAGAGGTTCGGCAAGAAAGCCTGCGATTGTCCACGGTGTCGTGAGAAACGACGTCACTTCAAGAACGGCGAAGTCCATGCACTCAACTGTGGCTGTCCAATTTGCCGCGGCGAACAGTTCGCGATGAACAGCAGCTACGAAGGCGAAGTGATCGAAGGTGATGTCGTCTATGATGGCGAAATGGTTGATGGTGAGGTTGTGGAAGGGGACGTCATCTACGAAGACGGCGATACGCACGTCGTTGACCATGGCCATAACCCGCAGACCTGCCCACACTGTCAAAAAGCCAGCAATTCTGCCATGAACCAGCGTCAGATGACTTACGATGGCGGACCAGTCGAAGGCGAAATGATGGATGGCCAGATCATCGAAGGCGATACGATTCACGATAATGGGGGTATGACGCAGTCATACCCTGAATACGGCGGCCAGCATTTTGCTCCACCAGTCCCTGCTCGTGATAACAACGGTGCAACACTGAACGGCGAGATCATGGAAGGCAGCGTGCCCGCTGACGCTAATCCTCAGCCAACATTCCGTCAGCGTCCTAACAGCGACGATGCACCTGCTCCGCCAACCTCGAACATGCCCATGCCGAACAATGAAGATGAGTTCTCTCAACCACGCCCGATTCCTGATGGAAATGTCAGCCTGAAGCCACCGCAGCAGACTGATAGCGAAGACCTCATGCTTCCTCCCACCTGGGAAGAGGCACAAGTCGCCAAGCCAATGGCTGCTCCCAAAACAACGGCGACTGTTCAGTCACTGGCTCCTCCGCAAATCTCCGCGCCAACCGAACACGAATGGGCCAGCTCTGCCAAGCCGGCGACCACATCGAAGACAGCGGTCTATACCAAGCCCGCAACTCGCTCAACCATGGATAACCGTTACCATAACTTCGAAACCAAATCGACCAAGCCCGTCTCCCACGAGCAACCTCTCCTCCTGCCTCCCGCTCCCGAACCACGCAAGCTGAAATAACCGGACCGTCGTATTATCTATGTGTGCAGATCACCGACGGATTCAATCAGCTGAATCATCCGGCTCGCTCGCCAGCGTCAACGAGTGAAAGACTTCGTCTGCGGATTTAGCGGCATTGGCAGGTCGATCGGCATCGTTCGGAAAGACCATCAGATCCTCCCTCGGCTGGATCGTCACGAACGACAGATCGAGGTCGCCATTCTGCGACAGCTGCGGCTGCAGGCTCAGATGCTTGCATAAAAACAAGACTGCTGCTGTCCGCTTGGAGGGGCCGTAATCGTGGCCTTCGCTCGCGAAGTGAGCATGTTCGACCTGATCACCAGCCTTGTTGAGTTCGTAGATCCGCTTGATGAAGGGGAACTCGACATCAGTGCAGTTCTTCGTCCAGTCTTGTCCGTTGGAGACGATCAGCTGAGGTTTCGGAGCAAAGCTCGCGGCGATCTCGACGTTGTTCGTTTCATGATGCGGGCCAACATGAATCGGCAAGCCGGATTCGCAGACGCAGCCGCCGTAATAGTGAGCGGAGACCTGACAGACGGGGACCGAGACATCGAGTCGGTCATCGACCGCGGCCAGTAAAAAGGTTTGCGTTGCTCCGCCGGAAGCTCCAGTACAGCCAAGTCTGGTTTGATCAATGTTGGGCATCGAACAGAGATAGTCGAGGGCTCGGATGCTGTTGTAGGTCTGAAGCTTGAGAACCTGGGGATGCTTGTGATCGACAGGACGTGACTCTTCGAAGCCAACCATGTCGTAAGAAAAGACAACTGCCCCCGCACGGGCGAGAGCAGCGGAGAGTTTTTGTTGATCTTCGCGGGTCCGTCCATCCTTCCAGTGACCATGCGGCGAGAGAATGCCAGCGATCGACTTGCCGGGTTCGTTGGGACGATAGAGATTTCCTGTCAGCCAGAAGCCGGGCAGTGTTTGAATCGCGACATTATCGACACTATAGCCATCGAATCTGTGCGTTGCGGTGACGAGGGGGGAGAGGTCACACGGCGTGGGAGGGTGATCGAGGCCCAAGGTCGATTTGATGTGCTGACGAATGACCTTGGAACGCTCAGCCCATTGTTCCTGCGTCTGATTCTTCTCCGCTAATGCTGCGACGAATCGCTTTGCCTCCGGCTCTTCAAAGACAGCTCCGATGCGAAGCTCCTGGCCCGACAACGGCAGGGGAGGGGAGAGCAGGCAGGCCATCAGGGGCAAGGCGATGAAGAGTCCGTAGCGCATGTTCGGGTCCTCAGCTAGAGAGTGCGGGAGGGCGAGGCTCCGTCCGAGCCGCTGTCCCGCGTTGCAACATCACACCAGTGAATCGAGGCTATTCCCTGTGTGCCACGGCTGTGTCAGCCGTGCAAATGGACGCTCGATGCGCAGTCGCACGGCTGACACAGCCGTGGCACACGATTCATTGATCATTCGGTTTTCGCAACGCGGAGTTTCGCCCTTCCGGTGTAGGATTTCTTTCACCTAGTAGAGACAGCTGCTCTGGCAAACTCAAACAAAATATTTTCCAGTTCGTTGTCGAAAGCCTTGTCTCCCACTCGACCAGAAGAGGAAGATCCATTCAAACACGGAACAACGAACCAGCAATACAGGAGTCCCTCTTATGTCCAAGATGATTTTCGTCAACCTGCCCGTCAAAGATCTCGCTGCCTCGATGAAATTCTTCGAAGCTCTCGGCTGGAAGAATAACCCGCAATTCACCGACGAAACCGCAGCCTGTATGGTCGTCAGCGAGCAGATATTTGTCATGCTGTTGACACATGCCAAGTTCAAGGAGTTCTCTCCGAACCCGATCGCGGATGCTTCGAAGACAACGGAAGTCCTCAACTGTTTCGCCTGTGAAAGCAAAGACGAACTCAACGCGACACTCGATCTAGCGCTGAAAGCTGGCGCGAAAGAATTCCGCGGACCCATGGACTATGGCTTCATGTATTCACGCTGCTTCCAGGACCTCGACAGCCACATCTGGGAGTACGTCTGGATGGACCCAGCTGCGATGCAGGGCTAAGCTCGTGTAGGGTCCGATGTGCGGACCGTCAATCGACGTTGAATCCTGATCGCGGTATATTGCGGTTGAAAACAACAACGTTTGGATCTTCTGACAGTAACGCGAATTAACGGTCCGCACAGCGGACCCTACAGGACTTTGAACCGCATTAAAATCAGGGGGATAAAACCATGTCGGAAGCCGTCGTTGTCGATTCGAAAAAGCCAGGGAAGGCTGTTTACATCGCGGGCTGGGTGATCACCGGGCTCGTTGGGCTCGCCCTTCTGGCCAGCGCCGGCATGAAGCTCACGCCCGCCAATGAGGATACGGTGAAAGCATTAGATCACCTCGGACTGACGCCCGCCCACACTCCGCCCCTTGGCGTCCTGGAAGCAATTTGCGTCGTCATTTATCTCATTCCCCAGACAGCCATCGTCGGTGCAATTCTGCTGACGGGCTACATGGGAGGAGCGATCTGCACACACTGGCGAGTCGGTGACCCCTTCTTTGTCCAGATCATCATCGGCGTCCTCGTCTGGCTGGGGATCTACCTGCGAGACAAACGCCTCTGGGCGCTGATGCCTTTTCGACGTTAGCAGCCCGTTGAACATCGAACAGACGAAAACGAATGAACCCAAAACCAAAAACAGGTTTACCACAGAGGCACGGAGGTCACGAAGTTTTGAATCAAAAAGTGTCTTCTTTTTCTCTCTTGCTCCGTGTTCTCCGTGACTCTGTGGTGAATTCTTTCTCTGTTCGTTTTTTCAGTTCTCTTTTCGAGCGAAGATTGGCTGCCTGTGCAGATGGCGATTCTCAAAATCGCTATTTAGCTCCGTCTGCAGAGACACACGTGATTGAACGCCTCAGCAACCCAATACACGACACGAAGTTTGCTCAACCCTTCGGTAACAACTCCGTCAATTCTCCAATCAGCCGCCTGGCGATCTTCACCAGCGGCTTGAGTTGCTCTGCATCCGGGTTGCAGGCATCGAGAGCTTCGCGGTAATACCAGACGACTTCTTCCGGCGGGGCATTGAAGACCGACCAGGCATCAATGCCGTTGACGAGGTCGAAGACAATCGACTGCATGTTGTGGATCTTGTCTCCCAGCTTGACCGCGCGAACCTGCCAGTCGGAACTGCGAATCCGCTCCAGATGCATCTGCTTGCGGAGTTTCCAGGGAATCTTTTCGCCCTGGGCATCCTGCTTGATCTCCGACAGGTGAATCACCCACTCGACGATGTGCACGGGAAACGACTGCCGAAGTTGCTCTTCGGTGCAGTTGGTATCTTCGAGGACGTCGTGCAAAAGAGCCGCCGCGAGGATGTCGTCTTCATAGCCATTCTGCGCCAGAATCATCGCGACCGACGTCGGATGAATGATGTAAGGCAGCTGCCCCCCTTTGCGCACCTGCCCCTGATGGTGAAACGCAGCAACGCGAAGAGCATGTTCAAGAAGAAGCGACATCAGCCAAACTTATCACGAAGAGACCACACGTAGGGTCCGCTATGTGGACCATCAATACGTCGACTGTAACACATCAACAACCAATCGCGAACAGCACGGACGACTCTTCTCTTCCTCTCCCGTGTGCCACGGCTGTGTCAGCCGTGCCGAGTTCAAGTTGGACATCTAACGAGCAATCACACGGCCGGCACGGCCGTGGCACACCTCGGAGATTGAAATTACGTCGTCCCCACAAGAGCAGGTGCGGTCTTCGCGACCTGATGCCGGAACGCATTGAACCGCATGTACTCCCAGTGGCAATACAACGGGCTTTTCTGCAGCAGGTCGGGGTGTTTGCCCTGAGCTTCCACATGTCCCTGAGTCAGGAAGATCACGTTTTCGCAGCGCTTGAGGGTCGACAGACGGGAGGGAAGAATGATCACGGTTCGTCCCTTGAACAGACGCTGGTAGGCATCATCAATCAGCGACTTGACCTGCTCATCAAGACGAACTTCCGGCTCTTCGATAATAAGTAGCGCCGGCTTACGGAGAGCAGCACGGGCTAAGGAAAGTCGGAACAATTGGCCCGCGTCGAGTTTCTCGCCGAGTTCGCCGATGGGGGTCTCATAGCCGAAGGGGAGCTTCGTGATGAAGTTGTGAGCATGCGCCAGCTTGGCGGCTTCGGCGGCTTCGTTGAGTGTGATCTTCTCCTGTCCGCAGGTCAGGTTCTCGAGGACCGATCCGGAGAACGCGGCATCTTTCCCACTGACGTAGACACACTCCGCCCGCAGGGACTCCAGCGTCACCCAGGCAATGTCTTCGTTGTCGAACAGAATGCGTCCTTCCGTCGGCTCGATGAATCGAGGCAGCAGCGAGAGCAAGGCTTTGGCTTCAATCGGATCAGTCGAAACGACGGCGGTTGTCTGCCCGGCCTTGATCGTCAACGTCAGGGCATTGAGTAAGCGACGATCGCGATCTGTCGGGTGCTGATAAGTGACGTTCTCTAGCGCGATGTTACGAGACAGCGGATCGAGGAATTTCGCTCCGACCGCCTGGCTGACTTCGGGGATCAGTCCCAGGAACGACTGCAGGTGAACCGCGTATTTCTGCATCTCACGATAGCGGGTATAGGTCGCAGCGAGTTCTTCCCATGGTCGGAACATGGCGGCGAAAATCAGCAGGAAGGTGATCCCGGTCGCAATCGGCATCGCCTGAGGATGGTCTTCCGCGAGGAGAACTTTTGCTCCCATCAGGAAGAGGACCATCGTGACGCACAGCAGTCCCACCGCGCGGGTCATCCACAGCGAGAAACTTTCGCCGAGTTGTTGCTTGATAGATGAGCGTTCGTGATCGGTCAGTTGCTTCTGGAAGCGTTCGGTTTCGAAGTCTTCCATGCCATAGCCTTTGACCAGCCGGCTTTTCTTCAGGCCTTCAGCGAACTGATTCATCTGGCGGTCTGCTTCGTGAATCGCGATGACTTTCTGGCGCTCGGTCCGTCGGATCTCGCGTTGAATGATCCACCAGCAGCCAAGCAGCGGGACGATCGATTGAACAGCCAGTCGCCAGTTGATGAGCAGCGCGAGCGTGAACAACACGACGAGGCTGATCGGATGACGTCCCCACGCCATCAGCGATTGTGCTATGCCGGCTTTGAGTTCATCGAGTTCCTTGGTGAAGAGATTGACGGCATGGTTTTCCACATCGCCCGTCAGGTCCGATTGTCCCAGACGCAAGGCTTGTCGATGCAATGTTCGTCGCCAGTTGTTGATCAGCTGAAAGGCGACGCGATACGCCACCATCCGCCCGCGGGCATGCAGCATCCCGCGCAGAATCCCCGCCAGCGCCATCGTGACAGCCAGGGCGAATAACGCTTGCGTGTTATTTCTCAGAGGAGCCACGTTCTGGTACAGCCACTGGAATAGCGGCCCCCAGGGCTTGTCGCGGGCAATCCAGACGGCAGGGAGAATTCCGGTTTCGACGAATTCTTTCTCGCCCGGTTCAGCATCGGCATTCTTCAGGTTGGCTTCATCGAGACCGATATTCTCAGGCTGCGCGATGACGCTCAGACGCTGCAGATTTGAGTTCGTGACGGAAAGACGTCCCTGATGATGCAGCAAGTCCACAATCAGGTAAAAGCATCCCAGCTGGACAATCAGCAGGGCGGCACTCAGCACCCCTCCCAGGACGATCTGCCAGGCATTCGTCTTGTACCAGGAGTTGAGGGGGTAAATACGTCGGTAAGCATCGAGGGTCATCATGGTGTGGGCTTCTTACGAGATCTCGCGAGACTGAGAATCGTCGCTCCATCAAATCAGACAGGAAATCCCATCATATCAATCATGGCTGTGTCAAAGAGTATTGGCTATATCTTTTCTGCGAAATGCCCGCCATTTCCCCAAGCAGAGCGCACAGTTCTAACCTGATATGCGATTCTTTCGCATCAGGAGGGTCGCGATACCCATGAGGACCTTACAAATTGCCCCGCTCCTGCCTCATGACCCAAACCTCATGACTGAATCAGTAAGGCTCTTTCCCACCCGAGAGTCGCTTTTCTTTCTCGCGAGAAATCGGCTGGTATGTGATTTCCTGCCAGCCACGCAGGTCGACTTCCAGCGGTTGGGGGTAACCAGAGGGGCTGCCGAAGTCTTTGACGAAGTGAGCCAGTCGTTTCAGTTTATTGTCTGCTGATGGTTCTTTGGGATGCTCATAGCCCGGTCCAAGGCCCCACAAAAACTGTGTTCCGCCTTCTGCGATGAGGGCATAGTTGACATCACTGTTAGGCGAGGTCGAAGCCTGTGGGCGGTACAACGTGATTGATTTCAGACGGAATTCTTTCCACGCGGTTGGCTGTTCCGAGCCCGGCAGTTTTTTGCCAAGAATCTGGGCCAGTTTCGCAGCCCCCTTGATGGCAGGATCGCCCCAGAAGATCCCGGCAGGACCTTGCGGCAATGATTCAGGATTTAGCACCACGGGAAACTTCTGCACGTCGTTTTGGGAGAAGTCCGATGGTGGGAGCAGGATTCCGTCTTCGTCAACAGGGTAATAGCCGGTCTTAATCTGGATCATCACGACTGGCTGTCGCACTTCGACATCAATATGCACCTGATGCGGGTAGACGACCGAGACTTTCTTGACGGACTTCACCCAAGGCAAAGCCGCCAGTTTCTCCCCGATCTCCTGCGTCAGCTTCGGATCCGCGACCGAGAGTTTTTTATCGCCGAGCAGATTCGCAGCGGTCCGGTCAGCCCAGCCTTCGGGCAAGGTATCAGGCAGGTTTTTCCAGACGATGGACGTTTCATCCACCTGAAACTGCGGGCTATTGATCATGCGCGACTGCATCTTCCGCAGCGTCATGTAACCCAAAGGAGCAAAGCAGATCATCGCCATCCAGAACAGCACGATCGGCCGAAACAGCGCATCGCGCCACGACCCAGCCGGTTCTTCCGGCTCAGCTGCAGGAGGCGTCGATTTCTTTTTCGAAGCACGTGCCATGGACGATTGGAGAGACCGATGAGAGGAACAAGCTCAAATGACGTCCATGTCACAACAGCATTTCACGGCGCATATCCGCGCCCACATCCACCATCGTCTGGTTTCCCTCCGCTGGTCCACAAAACCTCTCAAGTTCCGGTCAGGTGAAATGGGCAGCCCGGGTTGTCCCAACCCGGGCGTGACGCTTCGGCACGAGAGAATCCCGGATTGGACGTCCAATGCGCGCTCGACCGTGTTTCTAGCGGCTCCGCCGTCGGGGTTGGGACAACCCCGACTACCCGGTACATATTTGTTCGACGAATTCGGAATGACGTCCCTTTAACCTGCTGCGTTGAAGCTCACCATTCCCCGCGTTACGATGGCCTTTTGGCTGGATTGCAACTAAGGAATACGCTCATGACTCGTCGCGCTTTGATTTCTGTGTCTGATAAAACCGGCCTGGCCGAATTTGCGCAAGGCCTTGCTGCTCTGGGCTTTGAGATTCTTTCGACTGGTGGCACCAGCAAGTTCCTCAAAAACGCGGGCCTGAACGTCATTGACGTTTCGGACTACACCGGCTTTCCCGAAATCATGGACGGTCGTGTCAAAA
>SXPC01000126.1 GCA_005778225.1 Planctomyces sp.
GGCAGGAACGGTAATGACGGCCTTGGTCACTTTATGACCCAGGTAGTTTTCCGCAGCTTCCTTCAGCTTACGCAGGACCTTGGCCGAGATTTCTGGCGGGGTGTAGTCCTTGCCGTTAACGTCAATTTTGACATAGTCGTTGGCGGCTCCGACGACCTTGTAGGGGACCATCTTCTCTTCGCTTTGGACTTCGCTATGACGACGTCCCATGAAACGCTTCACAGAGTAAAGTGTATTCTTGGGGTTCATGACGGCCTGGCGTTTGGCAGGATCCCCGACGAGTTCATCGCCTTTGTCGGTGAACGCGATGACGGACGGCGTCGTGCGGTTCCCTTCCTGGTTGGCGATGACTTTGACTTCTCCACCTTCCATGACAGAAACGACCGAGTTGGTGGTACCCAGGTCGATCCCGATAATCTTTTCAACATCAACAGCCATATGGACTTCTCCCTCTCTGATTTATTGCTTTTGGGTTGTTTGCCTCATGTCGCTGGCAGGGTGCCAGTTTGGGACGCGAATTCGCGTGATGAAGGAGAAAAGCAAAGGGTATACCGAGCGAAAAAGTTTCGAAAGATGCTGGATTTTTAAGGATTTACGTCGATGAAGAACGGACTTGACGTGATTCCACTGCCAAATCGACATTGCACACGCGTACCGTACGAGCCTCTATGAACGCCGTTTTGGCATTCTCTTTCCTCGACCGTGAAAAACGCCGTCATGGTAAGCGGGCTGTGGTGGTTATGTGACCCCTTAGTCAGCAATCCTTTAGACTCTTTCCCTGCCGGGATTCCCGCCCCTTGACACTCTTTCACGGCACCGATACAAAGTGGAAACTGAATCCAGCATTCATTTTAGACCGTTTTTGCGGTTGGAATGACGTCATTTGAACATCAATGTTGTTTCAACGCTTGATGTTATGACAGAGTTGGACCTCCTCCAGACCATGATCCTCACTTAGGGAATTGCCGGGCCTGTGCAAGTTCTCTGATTGATGTCCTCAATCCTTTATCGCCAAACCACTTACAACATCGGCGCACCTCCATGGCGAAGAAACCGACGAACTCCAAACCGCTTCGCAAAGTGCCAGAAGCTGCCCGTTCGAAGCCAGCCAAGCCTGCACCGGCGTCAAAACCCAAGGCCGCCAAAGGGGTTAGCGCTACTCAACAGCTGAAGAAAGTTGACGAGGAGATCGTCACCCTGCTGAATCGTCGCGCTGAGCTGATGATTGAGCAAATCGATAACCACGAAGAGGTTGCGTCGACGTTCAATGATCCGCAGAAGGAACGCGAGCTCTTCCAGACGCTTGAAAAACTGGCTGACGGCCCGCTGCCGCTTAAAGTCGTTCACAGCATCTACCGCGAGATCATCAACGGCGTCCGCCATCACCTGCGTCCGTCTCGCGTGGCGTATCTGGGACCGGCCTACAGCTTCACTCACATTGCTGCGACTGACCGATTTGGCAGCAACGCGGATCTGGTGCCTGTCAATACGATCGCGGCGGTCTTTGATGAAGTGAACCGCGGACATGTGGATTACGGCGTTGTGCCGATTGAGAACAGCACTGATGGTCGGATCGTTGATACGCTCGATATGTTCCAGCGACTGCCGCTGAAGATCTGCAGCGAAGTCCAAGTCAGCGTTCATCACAATCTGTTGAGCCGATCTCAACGCAGCGAGATCACTGAGATCTACAGCAAGCCACAGGCCCTGTCACAGTGCCGCGACTGGCTGGCTCGCAACATGCCGAAGGCTCAGCTGTTCGAAGTCACCAGCACTTCGACGGCGGCTCAACTGGCTCGTGATAAACCGGGCACGGGTGCGATTGCTTCGCGTCAGGCGGCCATTCAGTATGGCCTCGATACGATCGCTGCCAACATTGAAGACAACCCGAACAACATCACGCGTTTCGCGGTCATCGGTGATGATGTGACCAAGCCAACCGGCCATGATCGCACAAGCCTGCTGTTGCATATCCCGCACTCACCTGGCTCGCTGTCGGATGCATTGAACGCGTTCAAACGCAATCAGGTCAACCTGACCTGGATCGAGTCGTTCCCACTGCGTGGCACGGCCAACAGCTATCTGTTCTTCCTCGACTTCGAAGGACACCAGGACGAGCCGGAGGTCAAGAAGACGCTGCAGGAACTGGAGAAGAAGGCAGTGTCGCTGCGGTTGCTGGGGAGTTATCCTCGAAGCGAGCCGATTGATTAGTAGGGCTTAGGGCTTAGGGCTTAGGGCTTAGGGCTTAGGGCTTAGGGCTTAGAAAACATTAGAACGCGGCGGGAGTCAATGGGCTTCCGGCGCGTTTTTTTATGTTGAAATGCGAAGAACTATCTACTGATTGGCGATGGCTGATACTGTGTCGATGGGACGTAAGGATTGAATCGATGCAGCTTCGTCTGGAAGAGCAGGGGCAGCGAGGGAGGGGGTGATCAGGATCAGGTCATTTCTGAGCGGTCCCCCTTCGACGTCGACTTCTGCTCGGGCTTGAAAATTGATGAAGAGGATCGATTGCCCCTTGGAGAATGGGACTTCCATGCTGAACTGCTCTTTATGCTCTCTGAGGTCCGTTCCAGCCATTTCGGCGGGAGTATTGGCTTTTCCTTTGACCCAAATCGGGGTACGCACAAGGTAGCGTAGTTCGCATCTGACGAACAAATCGATCTCTTCTGAGTCTGCTCGCCATGCTGGAGTCAACCAGACCGCAACGGACTCATTTTGTCGAGGTACCGCTTTGAAATCAGGCCCGCCTGCCGTTTCCACTCCTAGCGGGGGAACTGGTGCTGGGACACCCGGGTGACCTGCATCAAATACCCCGGTTTGACCGCATCGAACCGTGATTGCGGGTTCTGAGATGACCTTGAATTGACTCACTGGAAGGTCGCTCTCTTTTAATTCTTGAAATGCTTTCGTTGTCGCTTCATCCAAGATGACGTAAGCCATAAGAGTCGGTGGAGAGCTTGCAAAGAGATCCATTTCAGGTAATCGATGCTTCATCTCCCTTTGCGGAGGTGACTTCAAAAAATGCAGGTCTGAAAACTTCAGGCCCAGTTGATCGAGAGAAGCGATGGGCGCGACGGAGTATTGAAGCTTCACGAGAATTTGTGATTGCAGTTCTTTACGAAGTAGAGCCAGGAGCCGGTCAATTTTCTCATGGTCACTTTCTGTGGTTTTCACAACAAGCGTGTGCAAATCATCGAGGTAGCGGGCCGACTCGAAGATCTGTGAATCCAGTTCTCGAATCGAGCCATGGCGTTTGGCTTCAGCCATCATATAGGATTTCAAAGCCGCGAATGTCAGTTGACGCTCAGGGACATTCAGCCTGATCACTTCCTGTGCTAACAGAAGTTGCTGCAAATCGTAGAGGTCGTAGGCTTTGGTCACGCCAGGTTTGGAAGTTGAGGAACCATCGGGCGATGACTTGGGACTTCTATGCGGATCTGGTGCACTATTGGGGGAGAAAATCTCACCGACCTGGGCGTGAAGCTGCGAGGTTGAGAGGAGCAAAATGGAATAGCAAGCAAGCAGCCAGGACTTCATAGGACAAAACTCCCGAGAGAGGCGATGGGGGTACTGATGTGAATTCTGCGCCAGGCAGAGAGTCTTTGTCCAGAGCAGGTTGAGAGAGCAGGGGATTTAGAAATGAGAAGAGGCGAGGTCTTGCGCGACCTCGCCTCTTGAGAATTCGTAGCTCGCCCAATGCGAATAATTGGTCGCTGGCAGACTTCCCTCATCCGGCTTCAAAGACTCAGCTACTTTCCCCCCGAGGGAGAAGGAGTTAAGACCGCTCCCCGAGGGAGAAGGAAGAAGACACCTCCACCGAGGAGAAGGGCATTGTGAGATCAGATTACTTAGTCAGCGCCTCGTGGATGAAGGCGGGGCGGTTGGTGGTGATGGAGTCGACGCCGAGGGTTTGGTAGCGTTTGGCCTGGTCGGGGCTGTCGACGGTCCAGACGTGGAATTCGAAGCCGGCTTTGCGGACGGCGCTCACGAAGTCTTCGGTGATGACTTCATCGTTGGCCTGGGTGCCGAAGCCGGTGGCGCCGGTCTTTTTCAGAGTGGCGAGGACTTCCGGCAGGGCGGGGGTCCAGGTGGTCTGGCCTTCGGGTTTCTTGTAGCCGGTGAGCCAGTTGCATTTGTACTGGGGGATCTGCTGGCGGCATGCGATGACGACATCGACGCTAAAGGCGATGATGACGATCTGCTCGTTTTTGAGGCCGGAGGCTTCGAGGACTTTCTTCATCGGGGCGACGATTTCAGGACCGGCTTTGACTTCGACGTAGATCTTCTTGCCTTCGGGAACGACTTCGAGAACTTCGGAAAGAAGCGGGATCTTTTCGCCGGCGAATTTCGGATCTTTCCAGCTGCCGAAGTCGAGCTTGCGGAGTTCTTCGAGCGTGACGTTTTTGGGTTCGACGTCGCTGGTCTGGCCGGTGGTGCGTTTGGTGGTTTTGTCGTGCAGGCAGATGATCTGGCTGTCGGCGGTCAGGTAGAAGTCCCCTTCAATGACATCGGCGCCTTGCTTCCAGGCTTCGCGGAAGGCGGACATGGTGTTCTCGGGAGCATCAAAGGAAGCACCGCGGTGGGCGACGATGATTTGAGCGTTGAGGGTCGAGGAATTCATCAGCCAAGTAGCCAGCAATAGAGTCCAGAGGATTCGCATGGGACTTTCTCCTGTTGAGTCGCGGGGACAGAAAGAACGTCGCAGCTTAGATAGTCGATCCGGGGGGACGAATCAAGAAGGGGGAACTTCTTGGGAAATTCATAAAATGCGGGGGATGTGGTTCACATCTGGACGCTGGTGGGATTCATGGATGAACCGATGACTATTGGCGAATGAGGCTGGGCGTGAGGATGAAAACGCGTCGTTTGCCTTCGTCCTTTGGTGGTTTGAAGCCTGGGACTTCGCCATTGGGTGAGAGCTGAAAACCTTCGTCGGAAAGGTCGAGGATTGTGGTGAGATCGACAAACAGGATTGAGTTTCCGAGTTTCACTTTTCGTGAAATGAACATCTCTGACAATGTCTCTGTGTCCAGGTTTCCGGAACGATTGGTGAACTCGATATGGATATCCCCGCCATTGGAATCAATGGTTGTGATGATGTCATACTGAGGGTAAGAATCGCTGATGGCGAAAGGTTCCTGAGAGATAACCGTTCGCTCGTCCGTGATTTCAATTGCCCCATTTCCATGGTTAACTTCATCGCATTCGGTAGAGACCATGACCTTTTTACCCGCAAGCATCTGATGGGATTCTCGTCCCAGTTCACCACCGACTTTACCGGTAAACATTCGACGAAATGTTTTTAATTGCTCAGGAGAGATTTCAAATGCCGCCGTTGGGTTCTCATAAAGTGGCAAGTCAGATCGACTCTCGTGTCGTCGTAAAATTGGTGTTTGACTGAGATCTATCTGCTCCTTCTCAATTCCAATCTCGGGAAGCCGATCCACAGGCACATAAAAGCATCTCATTTCAAGATTGATGATCTGATCGTATCCCTGCTTTTCGCCGATCTGCTTCATGAGCAAAAGCTGATTGCTCTTCTTGGCTTCAACGATGACGCCTTTGTTATTCTCGACGAACCGAACTTTGCCATAGACAGACGGATCAATCGGCTGGCTGCCATCTTTGAAGTGGATCATGCCGTCCTCAACATTGAACTCTGTCAGGTCGTAGGCAACCGCAGCTGTTGAGGGTGGCCTCACGGAGAGAGCAAGACTAAGCGAGAAGGTGAGGGCGGTGAGCAAATAAGACATCGCGACATCCTGTTGAAAGCGACCCGTACTTTCGTCAATTACTGCTTGATGAAACGGGGCGTGATCATGACCGCTGAGTAGACCTCTTCATCTGGAGACTTTTCAACCCAGGTCGAAAGCCCTGCCGCCTCGAAGGCTGTCTGGACGATCCCTGTTGCCTGAGGGGCGGGAAAAGTTTGAGGCTTCAGGAAGACGATCAGGATGCTCTTGTCATCATTGAGTGTGCTGTCGATTTTTACGAGAGCCTTTTCAACTTCTGGAACCTGAATCGCCACAGGCTTCGAGGCTCCGTCGGAACCTTTCATGGCGAACTTGACGAGATCAACGCCCTGCAGTTGAGTCCAGGTTGCTTCCGCATGAATCTTGATAGAGTTTTCATCCGTTGCAAATCCGTGAAGCTCGATCTTGAGACCTTCATTGATCACTGTCAGCTCGGTTTGAACCTGATCTCCCGCTTCGAGATTCACACCGGTTACAAAAGGACGTCGAGCGACATCGTTGACTTCCACAGTCTGTCCGTTGAAGGCGGTCAACTTTGGAGCAAACATGATGTTCGAATGAGGATCGGCCTGAACATCCTGAACGAAATGAAAGGCTTCCAGGTCGGTGATTTCGACAATGCCGACAGGTATCGAGTCGTCTTTGGTCAGGATTTTGTCGTATGCCAGTTCAGCCTTTTTGAGCCCTTCTTTTGAGAGCGTGATGTGACGGATCTCATAAGAAATCTGCACCAATTCTTCCGTACGGATTTTCTCAAGAAACGCGGCAAGTTGATCGTGTTGCGTTTGAGAGGCACGAACGACCAGACTGGTGGTTTTCTCGTGGACGCGAATGTCTAGCGTATCGAGCGGGCTGAGGGATTCTCTGAAATTTGTATGTGTTGCTGTTCTGCGGAGTAGTTGCAGCAACTCTTGCTCTGAGTATGGCTGGGACTGGTCCTTGTTGTCGATGAGGCGAAATGCCGTGGCGATATCTGCGATATCATAGACAATGTTAATGAGTGGCTTCTCAGCGGCGAAGGAGGTCGAGCCGATGCTGGCAAGGCAGCACCCCAAAAGCATAGCGAGGAAAGTTCTCATGCGATTCCTTTCGTAGTGAGACGTATTTCACAGCGGCGGAGAATCTATACAAAGAAGCAGAATAGGTCGAGAGGAGTTGGAGGAGGAAAGAAGCGGCCGTCAGATGATCGCTAAGCCACCACTGAGTACTGCATTTTCGTCGATGTAAGTTTTCGATGCGAGAATCCAATTGATTAGCTGGCTACTGAAAGGTAGCTTGAAGCCTACAGTGTCGTGTGGACCCTCATCGAAGGAAAATAATGAAACCAGTCATCCTTCTGCTCGCTTTGGCTATGTTCGACTTCTTGCCTTCCCTTACGTGGGCTCAGAGTGAAGCTGTGTCGAAGACGCCGGAAGTCTTTTTACCGGTGCGGGAGAATGGGGCGAAACTGCGTCAGGGAGTTTACACGGCGAAGGGAGTCAGTTCGCGAAGGAAACCTGCGAGTTCTGGCTTTGGCTCAAACTCTCGTGTGAATACAGAAGCGTTCAGGGAGGCGCAAAAGAATGGTCGTGTGCAAGAATACATAGACGAACGACGCAAGGAACAAGCTGCAGCTAAAGAGACGGCGTACATGACAGAGGTCGACGAAGATTCATTAGAAGGTGCTTTCGATTACGATCAGGAACTATTTAGCTTTCACACTACTCGTGATTCCGAAGACGCGAATGACTTTCGTTCTCGTTTTTCCAGAGGTCTTTCGCTTTACAAGGAATTCCAAGTCGTATCGCGATCGGGTCTGGTGGTCACTGGTGCCCATTATTCGACCACGAATGATCGTTATGTGACTTTCAAAAATCCACCGATTGAAATGCCGATGTCCCGATTCAGCGACCATCTTGTGTTTGACGGGCGGACAATGGGGTGGGGCGGGCGAAATGTGTTACAGACCTCCTTCACAGATGAAAACCTCACTTATTTTGACAACCTGTTGAACGCAACAGACACCTTTCAAACCGAACTCAAAAGCGTTGATGACGAGAGCGGTTTAAAAAAAGTCGAAGTGATCTGGTCATGGCCGAATGAGCAAGGTCTCACGAGAGTCTTCACCTATTGGCTTGACTCTAAACAAGGAAACCAGATCACGAAGTTTCTGGATCAGAAGCGAATTTCTGCTCCCAAAACGCCAAGGGATGAAGAAATCAATAACGAACCCGCTAATTCTGAGGCGACTTATACCTGGGAACAAAATAATGATGTCTGGGTTCTGAAAACGATGAATCTTATTGAGCGACCAACAGAACTCATGACGCGCCAATGGACGCTGGATTTCACGTGGACATCAGTGAATAAACCTGTTGATGACAGCCATTTTGATTACAAAACGTGGAAGCTGTATGAAAATAGTCGGATCCTGGATGATCGATCCGGCGGTGGGTTTCAGATTGAACTCAGGCATTGAAATTGGAACATGTCACAGCTGACCGACATTTCCGCCCTAACATCTTAGTCGCCCCTCTCCCGTTCCTTGCAGGGGGGGAATGATTGCTTCATAATCTGGTTGAGCGCCCTCGCGCAAGACTGCGCGGAGGGTCTGTGTTCATTTGGGGAACCGGACCGGCGTTTCGTGTGTCGTCCAGCCAAGGTGAATCGCCGTGATTATTGTTCTCAAAGAAAATACGTCTGAAAAAGAACTCGAACACATCCTCGAGAAGATCAACGAGCTGGGTTTCCGTTCCGATGTCAGCCGGGGAGAGAAGCGAACTGTGGTTGGCGTGATTGGCGACGAGGAAAAGCTGCGTGAAGAGCCTCTCAAGGCGCTGCCAGGGGTCGAGAAAGTCATCTCCGTGCTCAAGCCATACAAACTGGCGAGCCGGGAATTTCAGCGGGAAGACTCGGTTTTTGACCTCGGATATGGGGTCAAAGTCGGTGGCGGCAATCTGATGATGATCGCCGGGCCGTGTGCGATCGAGGGGTACGATATTCTGCATGAGATCGCGGTCGCGGTGAAAAAAGCCGGGGCAAATGTCCTGCGAGGGGGTGCCTTCAAGCCGCGGACGAGCCCGTACAGTTTCCAGGGGATGGGTGAAGAAGGGCTGAAAATTCTGCGGGACATTGGCCATTCGCTGGGGATGCCCGTCGTGACGGAAGTCATGGACCCGCGACAAGTCGATCTGGTGAACCGCTATACCGACCTGTTCCAGATCGGTGCTCGTAACATGCAGAACTTCAATCTGCTCAATGAAGTCGGCCAGACAAGTAAACCGGTCCTGCTCAAGCGTGGTATGTCCGCCACGGTCACCGACTTGCTGATGTCGGCTGAATATGTGCTTTCCAACGGCAATAAACGGGTGATTCTGTGCGAACGAGGTGTTCGCAGCTTCGATTCTTCGACACGTAATCTGCTGGACTTGGCTGCGATCCCGAATTCTAAGGGACTCTCTCACCTGCCAATCATTGTGGACCCGTCTCACGCGACCGGGCGTCCTGATCTGATCCCATCAATGTCGCTGGCGGGGATTGCTGCGGGGGCGGATGGGGTTCACATCGAAGTCCACTCGCATCCTGAACTTGCCAAGAGCGATGGGCCACAGGCGCTGCTGCCGCATCAGTATGAAGAATTGTGTGGCAAAATGCGGTCGATGGCGGAGTTGCTGGGGAAGACGATTCAGGTGTCTGGAAAAGCGTAAGACGATTGGCTCACTTAAATAATTTGATCCCTCCCTCATCCGACCTCGAAGACTCGGCCACCTTCTCCCCGGGGGAGAAGGACCGAAAGACAGAAGAAAGAATAGACAATCATGCGTAAGAAACTGGTTGCTGGTAACTGGAAGATGAATACGGACAGCAAGTCGGGCGTGGAGCTGGCCAAGGCTGTCGCGACTGCGGCTGGCACTGGGCATGATAAGGTTGATGTTCTTATTTGCCCTCCATTCGTCTACCTGACGACCATTGCACAGGCGATCTCAGGATCAGCTGTCAAACTGGGTGCTCAGAACTGTTACTTTGAAAAACCAGGGGCTTTTACGGGTGAAACCGCAGTTTCGATGATCAAGGATGTCGGCGCTGGCTATGTCATTCTGGGTCACAGCGAACGTCGACACGTTCTGCATGAATCCGATGAGCTGATCAACCGCAAGATGATTGCCGTCCTCGAAGGCGGGTTGGTTCCGGTCTTCTGCGTGGGTGAACTGCTCAGCGAACGCGAAGGGAACAAGACCGAAGCTGTTCTCAATACTCAGATGGAGAAGGGACTGGCCGGGATTTCCGAGTCGCAGCTTGGCCAGGTCGTGATTGCTTACGAACCTGTCTGGGCGATTGGAACCGGTAAGACAGCTTCTCCAGAGCAGGCGGAAGAAGCTCATGCCTATATCCGTAGCTGGCTGGCCAAGCACTATTCCCAAGCTGCGGCTGACAAGATGCAGATCCTGTACGGCGGTAGCGTAAAGCCCGATAACGCCAAAGAACTGATGGCCAAACCGAACGTCGACGGGGCGCTGGTGGGTGGTGCGAGTTTGAAGGCTGCGGATTTCGTCGGGATTATTGATGCGGCGAAATCGCTGTAGGGGGTTTTTAATGTAGGGTGCTGGTGAGTCTTCGAACCGCACCAAAACGACATTCATTTGCCCATTTGGTGCGGTTCGCAAAGCCTCACCAGCACCCTAC
>SXPC01000127.1 GCA_005778225.1 Planctomyces sp.
CCTCGGCGGACCATTTCCCTGGTCAAACCCCAGCGACATTCTCTATCCAGTCGGCAAAAGCGAAGACAAAGCCACCGCTCACGCCTACACTGATTCTTCGAGCTCCGCCTCGAGCATGACCGCTGGATTCAAAACATATAACGAGTCGGTCAATGTCGACATCAACGGAAAGCAACGCGAAACCATCGCTCACATCGCTCAGAAGTTGGGTTACAAAATCGGCGTCGTGACCACTGTCCCGATCAGCCATGCGACCCCGGCAGCCGCTTACTCACACAACGTCTCCCGCGACGACTATCAGGACCTGACCCGCGACCTTCTCGGACTACCTTCGATCAGCCACCCGACTGACCCGTATCCCGGCGTCGACGTCCTCATTGGCAGCGGGCACGGTATCAAGCGAGTCAAAGACAACGGACAAGGCGAAAACTTCGTCCCCGGCAATCCTTATCTAACCGAAGAAGACCTGCTCAAGATTGACCAGCGAGCCGGCGGAAAATACCTCGTCTGCCAACGAACCGCAGGTGCCTCTGGTGGAGACCTGCTACTTTCAGCCGCGGAGGATGCCATCCAGACCAACAAGCGTCTCTTCGGCTTCTTCGGCACGAGCAGTTCACACTTACCGTTTCAGACAGCTGACGGTGGGTTCAACCCGACTTTAGGTCGCACGAAGAAGACAGAAGAATATACGCCCGAAGACATCCGCGAAAACCCGACTCTGAGTCACTTCGCATCAGCGGCTCTCAAAGTTCTCTCCGCCAAAGACGAGCCGTTCTGGCTAATGGTCGAAGCAGGGGATGTCGACTGGGCTAATCACGACAACAACATCGATAATTCGATCGGTGCTGTTCTCAGTGGCGACGACGCGATTAAGACCGTCACTGACTGGGTCGAGAAAAACAGCAACTGGGAAGAAACCCTCCTCATCGTGACAGCAGACCACGGACATTACCTGGTTATCGACAATCCGGAACTGCTGATCCCGAGTAAAACGCCCGAATCGACGGAACAATAATGCACCTGAACCCGACGAGTGATTCCCTCGAAAACTCGTCGGGGGCCAAAGTCCATCCGGCTTGTCTGTCCGATGATGACTTGCTCAACGACTGCCAGATGCGTACACAGCGCGGCTCCGGCCCCGGCGGCCAGCATCGCAACAAGACCGACACGGCAGTCTGCTTCACGCATCTGCCCACCGGGATCCTCGGCGAAGCAACCGAAGCACGCCAGCAGCTAGAGAACCGCGACAATGCCTTGAAAAGATTGCGCATCGAACTGGCTCTCTTTGTCCGCGAAGAACCAAGCGTCACGACATCCTCCTTGTGGAAAACCCGCTGCGACGGCGGAAAACTGAAGATCAACCCCGTCCACCGCGACTTCGGCGCCATCCTCAGCGAAGCACTCGACGTCGTGTCCGCCTATCCTGATGACTGGAAACGAGCCTGCGAACGACTCGCGATCTCCTCCTCACAGCTCATCAAACTCCTCAAACTCGAACCCCGCGCGGTCCAGATGGTCAACCAGATGCGCCGCAACCACAACCAGCGCCCCTTCCATTAATCGACGATCTCCTCTGATTGTAGGGTGCCGGTGAGGCCCCGCGAACCGCACCAATTGCGCTCACAAGAACCCAAAAGCGTATAAACACGAAATGTCCCGCCGGGTGGCTGGGGTCAGGATTTCTAGCTGACCCCAGTTGAGCGTGCAACCAACGTTCACAATTCCTGTCGTGATACGCGCACTCTTCTTTGATTCTCAGACGCCTCCACATGCGTTAAAGTATCGCCATGAACATCGCTGATCGACTGGCTGAGTCTGCCCGCAAATATCCTCATCAACGCGCTGTCGTCAAGCCGGCAGGCCGCGACTGGATCGGGCGTTACACGTATTCCCATCTGACGCTCGAACAGCTCCATCACGAAGCCAATCGCCTCGCAGACGGCATGCGCAAACTCGGCGTCGGCCCCGGCAAGAAGATTGTCCTCATGGTGCCTCCAGGTCTGGAGTTCATCGCGCTGACATTCGCGATCTTCCGTACGGGCGCCGTCGTCGTCCTCATCGACCCGGGCATGGGACGCACCAACATTTTGAACTGCCTGCGAGAAGTCGAGCCGGACGGCTTCGCAGCCATTCCGCTGGTTCACATGATCCGCAGGTTGAAATCACGTCACTTCCCCAAAGCGATCTTTAACCTCGTTGTTGGCTCCGAGCGTTTCAGTGGCGCCTACTCGTACGAGTCGATCCGCGCCCTCGGCAACGAAGACTACGCAACTCCCCAGACCAGCCCACGCGACCCCGCAGCCATCATCTTCACTTCAGGCTCCACCGGCACTCCCAAAGGCGTCCTTTACGACCACGGCATGTTCAACGCCCAGGTCGACCTGCTCCGAGATCATTACCAGATCCAGCCCGGCGAGATCGACCTCCCTGGCTTCCCGCTGTTCGCCCTCTTCAACTCCGCAATGGGCGTGACGACTGTCATCCCCGACATGAACCCGACCAAGCCCGCCAAAGTCGACCCACGCAAGATCCTCCGCATCGCCCAGGATCAAGGCATTACGCAGGCCTTTGGCTCCCCCGCCTTCTGGAACCGCATTGGTCGCTACTGCCAGGAGAAGGGAATCAAGATCCCGACCCTCAAACGTGCCCTCTCCGCCGGGGCAGCCGTCCCGCTCGACGTCCTCCGCCGCATGAACGAAGCCCTGCCGGAAGCCGCCTCGCTGCATACGCCCTACGGCGCCACGGAAGCCCTCCCCATCTGCTCGATCCCTCATCAGGACATCCTGAAACGCACACAGCAGCAAACCAGCAACGGCGCCGGCACCTGCGTCGGCAAACCTTTCCCTCACGTCCAGGTCAAGATCATCAAGATCACTGACGGCCCCATCGCTTCAATCAACGAGGTCCGTGAATGCCACCCCAGCGAGATTGGCGAAATCATCGTCCAAAGCCCCTCCGTCACGCGCGAGTATTACCAGAAGCCCGACGCAACACGACTGGCCAAAATTCAGGACGGCGATTCCTTCTGGCATCGCATGGGCGACGTCGGTTATCTCTCCGATGGCGGCAACCTCTGGTTCTGTGGTCGCAAGGCCCACATCGTCAAGACGACTGTCGGCCCCATGTACTCGATCTGCGTCGAGTCACCATTCCTCGAACACTCCCGCGTCTACCGGGCAGCGCTCGTTGGCATGGGAGCGGAAGGACGTCAAAAGCCGATCATCATCATCGAACCCGAAGCCAAACAGTTTCCACATTCCGCCAAAGAACAGGCCGCGTTCGCCGCTGAACTTCGCTCTCTGGCCCGCGAAAAAGAACTGACCGCATCGATCGATACCTTCCTCTTCCACCGCTCGTTCCCGGTCGACCGACGTCATAACGTCAAGATTCACCGCGAAGAACTGCAGGTCTGGGCCGAGAAGGAACTGACTCGTCGTGTGAAGACATAACAGCCAGTCTTCTTATCCACGCTTGCACAAGAGAGTAGGGTGCAGGTGAGGCTTTGCGAACCGCACCAAATGTGGCATCGAATGTCGTTTTGGTGCGGTTCGAAGACTCACCAGCACCCTACAAAACGAACGAGAGAAACGAAAGAGGCGTGCCATACGTTGAAAGTATGGCACGCCTCTTGGCATTTCGAATTAGTCAGAACGTCTATTCGTTCTCGTCTTCGACATACCCCGGATAGTTAATCAGCAACCGCGTTTGAACGATCTCTCGCAGGTCGTCCCAGCCGAGATCGCCGTAGAGGTCACGCAGTTTTTCCAGATGCTGCTTCGAAGGTGTTTCGTCATCCATGTGTGACTTCAAGGTCTCGATCGCAGTCGCATAGTCCTTCTTGCGAGTTTCCATACGGACCTTCAACAGGAAGTATTCTTCATCAGCCGGATCTGCCCAGGCTTTGAAACTGTCGTAAGCGGTCTTGAGTTCCTCATCCTGCTTGGCCTGATCGGCAATCGGCTTGTCCTTCGTGACTTCCGGAAGCTCACGCCAGGCAATCGCCCGAGCCTTGCTGTAGAGAGCATCAATCAGCATCTCCTTCTGATCGTCCATCTCCTCGGCTGCGTCATCATCATCGTCGTGTCGTTTTCCGAAGTACGATGCCAGCTTCTCCTGATCGATCTTCGCGATCACTTCATCAGCAGCCGCGATAATCTCATCAAGACGCTTCAAACGTCCCGGCTTCTGATTCAGGAAGTCGAGTCGAATCTTCGCCAGTTCGGCATCATCTTTGGTCGTCTTGAGCTTGGAATAAAGTGCGTCGAACAGATCTTTGTCCTTCTCGACGGAAAGAGCCTTGAGCGCTTTCAATTGATACTCAAAAACTTTCTCATCCAGTGACTTCAGCTTCGCATCGACATTGTCCCCGCTCAGCTTGACGCCCTCCGACGACGATGACGAGCCTTCGTCTGCTCCCTCCTCAACGATGAACATGACCGGAAATCCCTCCGGCCGAGTCAGCGAAGCCGCCCTGTCATTCGAGTCCTTCTCATAGGTGACCGAACCGATCAGAACATCCCCCGGCTTCACATTCTTCGGCAGGCTCTTTTGATCCGGTTCACCCAGATAAATGCGTCGCTCGGCCCCCGGTCGAAGATTCCCCGAGACACCTTTCTTACCCGACGCGTACGCAACCTGCGACGTGTAGAACGACAACCCGATCGGCGCATCCAGTTCCATATCCAAAGCCATCGGCGTCTTGCTCAACGCTTCCAGCTGAGATCGCTTCTCACCACGAATCCGGAATTCAAACTTCAGATCCCCCGCAGGGAGATCCAGCGCATCCGGGAACAGATCATTGAACCCAACCACCTTGCCATTGCTGTTTGTCACGGTGAACTGGTAAGGCCCATAAGGTGAATCATATAGCAGGTCTTCCAGTCGTGGCAGAATCGGCGTCACGCTCTGGGCTTCCTCAAGGTTGTACTCATACTTCAAACGAAGCTCATAAATGGGCAGGCCCTTTGCCGTCTGAAATCGATCGACTGGCAGGAGCACAAGCTCATGGGAAGATGGCATAACGAAGTGTCGTAGCGTCGTCAGTTCTCCTTCAGGAGACAGCGTGACATACTCCTTCAAAGGGCTCTCTCCCGAAAGAGTCAGATCAACTGGCGTCACTCCCTGCCCCTGCGTCAACGCGAGCAGTTCCTGATCCGGCTTAATCCCGCCAAACTCAAGTCGGTAAGAAACCTTCGTATTCCCCTGACTGCTCCAATACTGAGTCAACGCAATTTCCAGCGTACGCCCACCAACGACCTTGAATTGCACTTCCGAAATCTTGCCCGGATCAACCTTCAGATATTCACTGCTCTCCAACGCCTCGAAGTGCTTCCCATTGACGAGCTGCATCGTGTGCGGATTGATCGTCTTGGCAATGTTCGTTCCTTCCGATTTGATCCGCAGACGAGCCCACGTGGCATCATTCGGAACATTCACAAACAGACGCTCAATGAACCCCGGCTTGATCACAACATCACCCGCAAGTTCCTGCTTCTCCAACGGCTGTGCTTTAATCACAGTGACCGGCAGAAAAAACAGAACGCCACGAGCAGGGTCTTCTGCATCATAGAAATTGACCTGCCCATAATGTGCCCCCGTTTCGAGGTCACCCGCAAGAACCTTCACGTCGATCGTATTCTGCCCATGCGTCAACAGCGTGTAATCACCCGACTTGACCCAAGGCACGGTCGATTCCATCCGCAGCGGCAACTCAAATGCGATCTTCTCTTCATTAGTCGCCTTCTCATTGAACTTCGCACCAACAAAGACCTTGAACATCCGATCGCCGACCACATCGCTGGCTTCCCGCAGATAGATCCCTCGCGCGTTCGCCAGCTCCGGCACGCTGAAGTAAAAGCGTTTCTCAGACGCCGTCTTCTTGCTGTTTGTCTTAAGATAATCCCACGACCCCGGAACCTGAATCAGCCCCGGCCCCTGTGCAAACACTTCGACATTCTTGATCTTCTCAGCCGTGTTCTGAATCGCCTTGCGAATCACTTCTGGCGTGAAATTCAATCCCTCCGCCTTCGCACCCGAAATCAGCAACGAAATACACCCACACGCATTCGGCGACGCCATCGACGTCCCGTTGTATTGCTCATGCTTCTGCAGCGTCCAGGTCGGAATCGGACTGATCGCCCCACCCGGCGCGAAGATGTCGATCCCCAGATCTCCATCAATCGTCGGCCCGCGAGACGACCACGTATACGGCGCCCCCGGCTGTTCTTCCACCGTGCTGTACTGTGACCGCATCATCTCCGGTGAGATATAGGCTCCGACTCCAATAATCGAAGACGTCGTCCCTCCCGGTGCTCCAACTGTCGTCAAAGCAGGCCCGCTGTTTCCTGCACTCGAAAGAAACGTAATGTTGTGCTCATCCACCAGATCCCGATACATCTCGACGATCCGTCCCGCATTATGGACGGCAGCCGATTCACCAAAACTCATGTTGATCAAATCACACTTGTTATCCAGCACCGCGCGAATTCCGCGCTCGAGCCCAGGAGCAGTCTCCATTCCAAATAGTCGAGGATCCCCCACCTTCACCGAAACAATCTGTGCCCCAGGTGCAACCCCGTTGAGTTCCGGACGCTCTGGATAATTCGCCGCCACGATTCCCGCAACGTGAGTCCCGTGAGCCCCCGAATCCGCAACAATCGAAAGCAGTTTGCCCTCATCATAAATGTTGACACCAAAATTCAGGTTCGCCGGAGCAGGAAACGTATCCCACTGCTGCTTGACCCGAAACTCAGTCAACACTGCTTCTTCGGCCAGATCCCCGTCTTCATCCGTATCAACAACCGCATTCCAGCGTTCGCCATCATGGAACGTGACACAGTCAAACACCGGCCCGAGATCGCCAGAATCCCCCGCCAACTTCATCAGCAGGTCTATCCGTGCCTTCATCTCTTTGACATGAGCCTTATCCTCGTCGCTCGGTTCAGGATGAGCATCATTGAATTGATCCAACTCCGTCTGAATGGCAGCAATCCTCAACTGCTGAGTTTTGAGAAACGCTTCCGCACGTTCTTCTTCCAGACGCTGCTTTAGTTCTCCACTGTCGGGGTCACTTGGGAAGAAGTCATACGCCACCTTCATCCCCAGCCGAACCTTGCCCGACGGCACGGTCCACTCACCCAGCTTCAACGCGCGTCCCGTCTTCCCTTTGATACCTTCGGCCTTGAACTCGACTTCATCCTTCATCTCAACATCGCCACTCCCCGTCCCATCGACAATGTCGATGACCTTGGGCAGGCCTGTACTTGTCTTCTGCAATCCCGCCGCTCCCGGATCAACACCCGTATCAAAAATCGCGACGATCGTATTGCGACCATCATATTCAGGATGCGACTTCAAAAACGCCTCCGCCCCCGTTTCCACCACAGGCATCATGCTCGGCGGCAGGACCGATTTTTCAGCCGCGCTGGATTGAGACTCTTTGTCCCTCGACTTCTCCGACTGAGCCATCATCCAGGCCGGGAACGCCAGCGACGAAACGAGAATAGCCGAGAGAGCAAACGTAGAACGAACCGTCATCATCAAACCTTTATTTTCAAACCATTGACGACGCTGCTGCCAGAGCAGTCCGCCAGTCGAACAATCACGCGACACATAGGGCAGGGGATTCTCACCAGGGACAAAACTCACCCCCAAATACCGAATCCACCCACTTTCCGGAGTGTCACCTACTTACGGTATAGCTCAAACCCACGAGGAAATCCGTTAAAACTCCCACTTTTTTCGCAGTCCGCCCCCAGAAATGTCAGCACGCTCCCACGTCATCAATGTCACCCGTCACAAGGCAAGACTGGAGCGCAGAGACACAAAGGAAAGCAAATCGCGGACGAGAATCATGTGTGAGAAACGCGAGAAAACGTGTGACAATCTTCCAGCTGTAACGATCGCCTACCCAAGATACTAGAGCACGTTTGTGTAGTCACTTCCTGTCCTCTCTGCGATCTCTGCTTCACTCCGTTACCTCTGCGTTCCAGTCTCCTCCAGCAAACGCCATCACCCCTACAACCCCTTCCACAGCGGCCCGACACACTGCGCCAACTGCATCCGCGCCCGGTGCAGTCTCACCCACAGATTGGATTCAGTGATCCCCAACTGTTCGCAGATTTCCTGCGTTTCCAGGCCTTCAATTACGCTCAGCGTAAACACATCACTCTGTCCCACCGGCAGCTTCGTCAGACACTTCTGAACGACATCCCACAACTCACCCGAATGGATGTTTTTCGATGGTTCATTCGCCCACGCCGTCGCATTCCGACGCCAGTGTCCCGAAGAATCAAACAGCACCTGCTCCGGATCGGCTTCGCCATCAATCCCGCTGATATTCGATGCCCGTTGACGCTGTCTGATGATGTCGATGATCTTGCGTTTGAGAATTCCCATCAGCCAGTTTCGCGTCGTCGCTTTGCCTTCGTACGTTCCGAAAGAGCGAATCCCCGCGACAAACGTCTCCTGAACGGCTTCTTCGGCGGAGTTGGGGTCGCGCAGGCGACTGTAAGCAAATCGGTAAAAAAAGTCCCCAAACTCATCGACCCAGGTCGCCGGGTCGGTGGGCTGAGTCTTCGTCGTCTCGTCTGGCTCGATCGACATCAAGGAAAATTTTCGCTGCTGAAGGTGTTCATCGCCGGTTACGCCTCAATCCACAATTGTGATTGCTTGCGAACCCGGTCAGATGCAGGTCAACGGTATCACGTTTGGAACGCTAAGTAAACGATTTACGCCGGGCAGGATTGTCACGCTGGCCCCATTTCGCACGTTTTCACGAAACATCACGATTTCGACAAACCAGAATTGATGCCCGTTCACTCCCAGCTATGATAAAAGTTCATCTTGTCTGGTCTCACGAAGATATCAACATCTGAGCCTTCTGCCTCGGGGAGAAGGTGGCCGAGTCTTCGAGGTCGGATGAGGGAACTCTGCGAATTGCGTCTACGCCTAATTCGCCGCCGCTCCCCAAGTTTCTGTAAGGTTTGATCCAACATATCGAACTTGATTAGTAAGTTTGCTCTGAATTCCAAACGCCCTATAACCGATACCTGAATCACCATGTTGAGCTGTTGTGAAGTCGCCCGATTAGTTTCCGAGTCCCAGCACCGGAAACTTACGCTGAAAGAGAAGTCTTCTCTTTGGCTTCACTTCGCCATGTGCCCACCCTGCAAAGACTACCAGCTCTGCGTGGAAAAAGTCGACGGCGTCAGCAGCTCCAAATGCCTCACGGAAGAACAAATCGAGCACTTCCTCAAGCAGCAATATCCCGACGACTGCCTGACACCAGAGTGTCGCAAAAAGTTCGAGGACTGCATCCAGCAGGAGCTGGCAAAAAAAGCCGCTAAAAGCGGTGGCTGCGATGACGCTCACAACCATCCGCATAGCCATTAAAAATCGAAAAATGTGTCGGTATACAGCCAAACACATCTAGCAGCCTCGACCGCTGATGATAAAATGACGAATCAGGTACTGCAGATGAAGCAATACCGCGCTCTCCTTTTACGCTTGATCTCCAAAAGACGGGAAACTGCCATGAGTGCCAATAACGAAAACTACTACGCCCGCCAATCCGGCGCCAATGATGTCTTTGCAGCTGATGCCACCACAGACGCCCGCGCCATCTTCCTGCGAAACACCTATCTCCACTTGGCGTTCGCCATTCTGGCATTCATCGGCCTGACGACTGCCTTCTTGAATACGCCTCCGATTGTCAACATGATGATGAGGGCAGCTCAAAGCTGGTGGCTGGTACTCGGGGCATTCATGCTCGTTGGCTGGCTGGCTGAAAGATGGGCGTATAGCGGAACTTCGAAGGCGACTCAATATGCCGGACTTGCATTGTACGTTGTCGCTGAGTCCCTGATTTTTGTTCCTATTCTCTTCATTGCTCAAGCGATGACGGGAAGTGCAGACATCATCTATCAGGCTGGCCTTCTGACAATCATTACTTTCGGCTCATTGACCGCCGTCGTGATGATGACGGGGGCTGACTTCGGCTTCATGCGAACCTTTCTGTGGGTGGCAGGGCTGGTCGCCATGGGAACAATTGTTGCCAGTATGATTTTTCCAGGCGTTGTCTTGGGCGTCTGGTTTACGGGCGCAATGATGCTCCTGATGGCTGGTTACATCCTCTTCCACACCTCGGAAATCCTCCACCGCTACCCAACTGATGCCTATGTCGGTGCTTCTCTGGCCCTCTTCGCCTCCGTCGCAACTCTCTTCTGGTACATCCTCCAGTTCCTGATGAGCCTGCAACGCGACTAATCTTTAAGTCGCCAATTCGCCCAAATCAAAAGCCGTCAGCTCACCCTGACGGCTTTTTTCGTTCTCCCGTGTGCCACGGCTGTGTCAGCCGTGGCACACAACTCCTTCGCTTACATCTCTCCCTGCCACCACCGCTTGCTGACTTTTGCCCGAATCGATACAACAACCGGAATCACCGATTGGATACACTTTCTCAAGGTTCACCATAACGCCATGCTCGATCTGCAATACATCTGTGAAAACAAGGATCTCGTCGCCCAGAACTGCACCAACCGCGGCGTGAAGGTGGATCTCGAACGTCTCGTCACGCTGGCCGATCAGCGAAAATCCCTGATCGTCACCACCGACGACAAGCGAGTCGCCCAGAAGCAAGTCTCCGCTCAAATCCCGACCACCAAAGACGCCGCCGAGAAACAAACCCTCATCGCCCAAGGCAAATCGCTGCGAGAAGAGATCGCCGCCCTCGAGGCCCAGGCCCGCGAAGTCGATGAAGAACTCCGCAGCATTCAGACCCGCATCCCCAACATGACTCACCCGGACGCCCCCGTCGGCGCCACCGAAGATCTCTCCGTCACCGTCAAAGAATGGGGCACGAAACCGACCTTCGACTTCAAAGCCAAAGACCACGTCGAACTCAACGAAAAACTCGACATCATCGACTTCGAAGGAGGCTCCAAGGTCGCAGGCCACGGCTTCTACTTCCTCAAGAACGAAGGCTGCTTCCTCGAACTCGCCCTCGTCCAATATGCTGTCGAAAAACTCCGCGCCCACGGCTTCACCATCGTCACGACGCCCGACCTCGCCCGCGACTCCGTCCTGGAAGGCATCGGCTTCAACCCACGCGGCGACGAAACCCAGATCTACTCCGTCGCCGGCACCGACCTCTCCCTCGTCGCGACCGCAGAAATCACCCTCGGTGGCATGCTCAAAGACGAGATCCTCGACTACGAAAAACTCCCCGTCAAAGTCGCAGGCATCTCCCACTGCTTCCGCACCGAAGCCGGCGCCCACGGCAAAGCCACCCGCGGCATCTACCGCGTCCACCAGTTCACCAAGGTCGAAATCTTCGGCTTCACCGCAGCTGACCTGAACGTCTCCAACGAGTACCACGAGATGATCCTGAAGATCGAAGAAGAGATCTTCCAGGGTCTGGGCATCCCATACCGCGTCCTCGACATCTGCACCGGCGACCTCGGCGGCCCCGCCTACCGCAAGTACGACATCGAAGCCTGGATGCCCGGCCGCGGCACCGCAGGTGAATACGGCGAAGTCACCTCCACCTCCAACTGCACCGACTACCAGTCCCGTCGCCTCAACATCCGTACCAAATCCCCCGGCCAAAAAGGGACCAGCTTCGTCCACACCCTCAACGGCACCGCCGTCGCCGTCTCCCGCGCGTTAATCGCAGTCCTCGAAAACTACCAACAACCCGACGGTTCCGTCACCATCCCCGAAGTCCTCCGCAAATGGGTCGGCTGCGACCACATCCCCGTCCGCAAATAACCTTGGACGAAGCTCCCTCTCAAAATCCCGTCCCTACTCCCTTGAGGGGAGCCACGTTACGTCCCATCTCCCTTGAGGAGAGATGGTGGCGGCGCAACACCTCAGGTGTTTTTCTAAACACAGTGCCGACGGATGAGGGTGGGACCTAGGCAAGCGTTCGCTCTCAATGCAAAACCAACACCAGGCAATCTCTATGCCCTACGGCCAAACCCGTGCCGTAAACCCCGGCTCCGTAACCTCACCCGCCTTCAACGAGACATGATCGAACGTGACCCAATACTTATATGGCCTCAGGCGATATTCGTAATGTGAAAACGTCTTTCCTTCCGGCAACGGTCGTGATAATCCGTACTCGCAGGTTTGAATGCCGCTGCCGTCACCTCGTCCGGTCAGCATCATCGCCCATTGCTCCTTGCCATCCGTATCGACTCCACGAAACTCGAACGAAAAGCGATGCCACTCATCGCTCGGATTTTTGTTGCCACTTGGCTGGCGAATCACAACCTGATTCACTCCCGGGACTCTCTTTTCTGGTGGCGCTGTACCTAGCACTTCGATCAACTTGTAAGTTGACACATAAGGTTCGTCCTCCTGAATCGGATTCAGGACCTTTCCTTCGGGTGAGATCTTCACCCATGGTCCCCAAGGCTGATCGGTAAACCCGACCGTAACTGCATGATCCGATGTCAAAAAAACTGCTCCTGGTGGCGGCGTTTCTCGCAGTCGCCCACTGATTCTCAGTTGATAGGGATCCTCCACCGGATTGTTATGAAAACTGGAACCTGTCGTCGGCATTTCGAAAGTGATCGAAGGCTGAGCCTTCAGCCCCTTCCAACGAAACAGAAAATCCATCGCATTCTCATCCGGCTCAGGATGCTCGCCGTTTTCTGTATAGGCCCCGGAAGTATTTCCGCCGTGAAGCACAATCGTCGACTTCCAATACCCAGGCTTCTCCAACGGCTTCCCATCCGGCCGCCAGCCGTCTTCTGCTTTCGCAGTGTTCTTCGTGATCCCAACGAACTCCAGCATATGCCCATCGCCAAAGTCGACGATGAGTGGTTCAGGATTCTCAATAGAGTCGTTCTTGACTTGAGGTGCCTGCCCATGAGCCACAGGCACCATCGTCAGGATAAACGCGAGTAGTAAACTCATCATCCAGCAATCGTATGACAGATCCCGCACCGGTAGTTCCTTTCAGCCGACTGAACAAGAATTAACTCTGACTTCAGGATATCGATACCAATGCAGAATGAAAGGTCTATCTAACCTCTCAAGGCGTCACTGAGAACCCCTTGAACCCAGCCTTCACCCCATCCGTCCGAGCGCCAATCTGTCCGCCTTGAAAGCGGCTGTCCTCTGCCGTGACTTTCGCATCGCCACCCAGCGAGGCAGTGATCGTGTCTCCTTGAGCAGTTACAGTCAGTTCGTACCATTTACCAGTTTCGACTTTGACGCTGGTTTTCTGCAGGGTGTCGAGTTTGTGGCCATTGCAGCGGGCGAGGATCAGTTCGCCGTTCGCGGTCAGTTCGACGACGTAGCCGGAGAAGTTGAAGCGTCCGATGCCGGCGTTCTGGACGCGGACGACGACGCCCACTGAACCTTCGCCAGCCTCGATGCGGAGAGCCGTCTTCAACTCGAAGTCGTCATAGCTGACGCCTCGAAGCATGGCTTTGTCGCCGAATCGTCGATCCGCGTCACCACGAATCTGCAGTTCGCCGTTTTCGAAGCGAACCGTGTTGCCGTTGAAAAAGTTCAGCAGGTTCCAGCGGTCAGCCGAGTCAAAGCCGTCTTGGATGGCGTCGCCGGGTCTCAAGGCGGGCTCACCTGAGGGGACTTCCACGGCGTCGCTCCACTTCGTCGGCTTCCCGGCGACTGGCATCCCTTTGGAATCCCAATGAACCTGTTTCAGGTTGACGCAGCGATTCCAGGATCCTTGCGGATCGATCGAACTGTGAAAGACCAGCCAGTCTTCCTTGCCATCTGGTGATGCGATCAGGCAGCCGTGGCCAGGGCCTGCAACATCGTTCGCCTTCGAGAACCACGGCTCCGACTGCTTGACCCACGAAGCGGCATCAAGGACGTCTTTTCCTTCCAGCGTCATCAAGCCAAAGCAATAATCCGGCGTCCATGAACCACTGGCGGCGTAGATAATCATCGTCTTGCCATTGCGGTGAATGACTTGTGCACCTTCGTTCAAACCGGAAGGACGTCCCGCAGTCTCCCAAGGATACATCTTCTTCGAGAGGTCAACGATGGGGCCAGTCAGTTTGGTGGGTGTCTCCATCTCGGAGATGAACAGGTGCTGTGTTGAATCCGCGGGGACACCATCCGGCCATGCGGACCAGATACAGTAACGCTTCCCATCCGGGAAGACCGAAACGGTCCCATCGATCGCCCAGCCGGGGGTCTTAATCTCGCCTAGCATTCGATAGTTTCCGAGCGGATCGTCTGTCTCGGCCTGGAGGACAATCATCCGGTGATTGGCATTGTTCCCATCATCGGCACAGGTATAGATCCACCACTTCCCGTCGAAATAATGAATCTCGGGAGCCCAGACTTCCGCCCGATAAGGCCCTTCATCCGGTGCCCGATAAACAACACGACGAACGCCACGCGTCGCCAGACCTTCACTGCGATAAACGGCGATCCCGCGATCCTTATTGATGCTCGACGCCTGATAGTATGCCCCATCCGGCCCCTTCATCAGATAAGGATCCTGCCCCGCATAGATCGGATTGACGAAGGTCTGCTTCGCCTCCTGACCAGACGCAGTCCCCATCACCCCGAACAGCGCGAAAAGACACACAAGACCCGAGCAGCAAAGAGTTCTCATCAAAGACATTCCCCATCCATCAGCCCGTTGGCTGGCAGTCGACAAAGTAAAGGCATACATCGACATTACTTTATCAAACCGCCGGGGAGAGTGAAGCCAGAACGCAATTAACTCTTGGGTTTTGCGTCAGCTAATGGATCACGATTCTTCAGCTCACCTCGATAAAAGACTTCGAGAAAGTCGATGACTTGATCGACTGGTGCATCGAAAACTCGCTCAAAGTGGTAACAGAGACGAAGCTCGCCTCGATTCTCTTTCAGCAAACTCTCCAAACTATTCCAGCCTCGAAAGCGACCCGATCGAACGGCCTCATCGATCTCTCGAATCACATCCTCACCAAAGCCATGGAAGTAGACCAGGCAAAATCCTTCGTGACCGGAGTTCTGCTGACGAATGGCGACTCGAATTGTATCGTCGTCGTAATCCAAAAACTCATCGTAGGGAACCCCCTGCCACACCTCTGGCGAGTCTTGCTGTGAATTGTATTTCTCTCGACAGATCGCTTCCGAAATACTCAGCCACGCAAACTCATCGACTGGCTGGCACGTTGGATATTCATTGAATTTTTCTTTGTAACACCGCAGGTAGGACGAATAGAGATTGCTCGTCCACACAACCCCATTCCCGACCAGAATTCGTTTGAGCGAGAAGTATCCATAAGAGAGGAGTGCGGTGAGCAGCAAGCAGAAAATCGTTCCGACGAAGAAGCAGCCACGTCCATACTGACGTCGAAGTTCCTGCTCGGTGATGACTGGATCGCTCATAAAAATGCCGGTGGTTACTGTGGTTTTGACTGGCGATCGGCTTCTCGCTCTCGCCAGATGTAATCGATGGATCGATCATCCCCGGTTGCAAACCCCTTCAAAAATTCAACCAGAATCTCTGGTTGCGGATGATACTCTTTCTCGGTCCGGTAGCAGACGAGGGAAAAGCCAGAGGATCTCTTGAGGAGAGCTTCCAGACCGTCACTCCCATCAAATTTTTGCTCGCGGATCAGCTGGTCGATCCTTTCGACTTCTGATTTGCGATAGTCAATCAGGAGAACCACGACGAAATCGCCCGTTGTTATCCCCTTTCGAAATGCAAATCGAGCCTCCTGATGCCCGCTGGCAAACGTCAACACATTCTCGTAAGTTCGGCCTCTTATCAGGTCATCCATATCTGGATCGAAGGATTTTCGACAAATCGCATCTTCGATCGTCAGCCATTCAAATTCTTCGACCGGCTTGCAGGTTGGAAAATGACCGTACTTCTCGATATGAGATCGAATATGGCTGTCAAACATCATCGTCGTGACATAACGCAGGTTCGCAAGCCCCATGAACCGCACGTATTGATAGAACGCAATCGCTCCCGCAGCGAATAGTAAGACCAGGACCGCCACGCAAATGCGAAATTCCCACGTCTGATAGAAGGGAACATCTGTGGTCTTCGTCTGCATGGCTTTTGACCTGGCGTGGGGAATGCATCAAACACTTTGGCGACTGGTTGATCATTGATTACAATAATCATCAACCAGTTCACAAGTCGTCTATCGAATTGAAACCATGTCGGCACCTTCACTTCCTGACTTCCCCTTCGACCGAAAAATTCCTACCGGGGAGGATCGCGAGCGTCTCGTTTGTCGAGACTGCGGCTTCATTAACTACGAGAATCCCAAGGTGATCGTGGGAGCCGTTTGTACCTGGGAAGACAAATTCCTCCTCTGCAAACGCGCCATCCCTCCCCGCATGGGTTACTGGACCATGCCCGCCGGATATATGGAGCTGCATGAAACCGCAGAGCAGGGGGCTGCCCGCGAAGCTATCGAAGAAGCCAACGCCCACATCGCCATCGATGCCTTGCTCGCCGTCTACTCGATCCCGCGAATCAGCCAGGTCCAGCTGATCTACCGCGCCAAGTTAATCACCCCCGAGTTCTCCCCCGGCCCCGAAAGCCTCGACGTCCAACTCGTCCGTTACGACGACATCCCCTGGGACAGCCTCGCCTTCCCCAGCGTCACCTGGTCCCTCAAACACTTCAAAGAAGTGGACGGCGTATCATCGTTCCCACCCTTCCAAGTCCCATCTGGCGAACTCGACCGCCTACGCGAATCGGGCTCTCGGAAGTATGATTATTGAAATCATTTTGAACCGCTGAGGACACTGAGGTTCGCGAAGTGAAGAGCTGAGAGAGTAGTAGCGCTTTCAATATGTCTTCATAATCCAATCACTTTCCAGTTTTTCCGCGTCTTAACCTCCGCGTCCCCTCCGCGACCTCTGCGGTTCAAACTCTTCCCAGAATTCACCATGATCGCAAAAATCGGCATCCTGACCATCTCCGACCGTGCCTCCGCGGGCATCTATGAAGACAAAGGCGGCCCCGCCATCCAGGAATACCTCACCGAAATTCTGACGACGCTGTGGGAACCCGTCTACCGCGTGATCGCTGACGACCAACCCACCATCGAATCCGCTCTCCAGCAAATGGCTGACGAAGACCATTGCAGCCTCATCGTCACCACCGGCGGCACTGGCCCTGCGAAACGCGACGTCACCCCGGAAGCCACCCTCGCCGTCTGCCAGAAGGAAATGCCCGGATTTGGCGAACTCATGCGAAAAGTTTCGCTGGAAAAAGTCCCGACCGCGATTCTTTCTCGCCAGACAGCCGGAATCCGCGGAAAATGTCTGATCGTGAACCTCCCGGGTCAACCCAAAGCGATCCGCGAATGTTTAGGTGCGGTTTTTCCGGCCATTCCGTATTGCCTCGACCTGATCGGTGCGGCTTACTTGGAGACGAATCCTGATGTCTTGACAGCATTTCGTCCGATGAAAAAATAAAAGTGACACACAATACGGTATAATAGACGGTCTCGACCCATCCTACAGGAACACCATCATGCCCATCTACGAATACCAGACCGAAGCAGAAGGCTGCGAATTCTGCCAGCACAAGTTCGAAGAACTCCAGAAGATCTCCGACGAACCGCTGACCAAATGCCCACAATGCGGCGGCCCCGTTGCCCGCACCTTCTCTGCCTTCGCCGTCACCGGCATGGAAAAGCAGATGATGAGCAATAAGAACCTGGAAGAAAAAGGCTTCACCAAGTACGTTAAAGCCGGCGACGGCTACTACGAAAAACAAACCGGCAAAGGCCCGCAAGTCATCCGCCGCTAAACAGACCATTTCCGGGGTGGCCCAGCCGTTGATGGCTGGGTGAGCGAAGCTCACAAGAAGCGTCACCATCCGCGATCAACCGATGAATGACTTCCAGAGGCACCAAGCTCTCACTTGGTGCCTCATTGATCACCGCCCCTGCAGCTGCTCATACTTCGACTGATACTTCTGATACAACCTCGTCTGCTTGCTCTGCAGATCAACCGGCTTGCCCAGAATATACGCCTTACTGACCTGTGTCGCCGTCTCCATCGGGTTTCCCGTCGACAAAAACAGCGTCGCATCCTTCCCGACTTCCAGTGACCCCATACGATCCGCGACTCCCAGGATCTGAGCAGGCCACAGCGTCACCGACGCAAGCGCATCCTCCTGCGACAACCCAAACCCGACAGCCGTCGCCGCATGATATGGCAGGTTCCGGGCATTCCAGGTCTCTTCTCTGGCAGATCCCGAGATACAGAACGTCACGCCAAGTTCCTTGAGTCGCGCCGGCAGCGTGTAAGCTGCATCATATGCGTCATGTCGATGGGCCGGCAGACGGTGCACTGACGACAAGATGACGGGGATGTTGAATTTCTTCAAAAGATCAGCACACATCGCCGCATCGGATCCCCCCAGCAGAATCATCTTCAACTTGTGTTTGTTCGAAAACGCGACCGCCGACTCAATCTCCTGCATCGTGTCGGCTTCCACCAGCATCGGCTGCTTGCCATTCACGAAATCCTGCATGGCTTCCAGTCGAATATCATAAGGCCAGTTCGCATCCGACTTGCGTAGCTCAGGATACCGTCGTGATTTCTCGATGAACTCTTCCAGCTCTTCGAGTTCTTTCTTGGCCGCGTCTTTTCGTTCTTTGTTGTCTGATGGAGAGGAGACGGGCAGATTCACGACCATGACGGCGGATGGGGAGACGGTCATGTCTTCATAGGTCCAGCCATCCATGACGATCAACGACCCGTTCCCTGCGATCCGAGGTCCGCTGGGTGCACTCAGGGCTGCGAGTACCCCTGTGAGTCGTGTCACAGGAATCAACTCACTGTCTGGATTAACGGCCACGTGAGCAGAGACGTTCGGGTTGAATTCCCCCGTCTCACGAAAGTCGTGACTTGGACGCAGCGACGCAACTTCCGTCAACCCGATCTGACTATGAGCCTCAATCATCCCGGGATAAAGATGCTGCCCCTTGGCGTCAATCACGACTGCGTTCGGCGGTATCGCCACCTCTTTACCGACCGCAGTGATCTTGCCTTTGTCGAAAACAAGCGTCGCATCTTCGATCACACCCGAAGTCACGGGATGAATCACCGCATGCGTAATCGCAATCGGCGTCTTCGGCTGCGATCCAGGAATCTCATCAGAGGCATAAACCGAGTTCGCGAACCCTGCCAGCAGAACCAGTGAAGAAAGAATTCGAACCATAGGAATATCGCACTTTCGCGTCTTGAGTCAGAAGAAGGATAACGAAGTAGAATCGGCTGCCAATCAGTGAGAATGCCCACCATGATCGTGATCATCATGATCATGACTGTGATGACAGAACTCATCGTGTCGCGGCCAATACGCTGAAGGATCGCCATCGTCTTCCCCCGCCCCTCGCATCTTCGTTCCTCCTGACAGAATCTTCTGAATCAATGCCTGTCTTTGATCTCCAGATGTCTTCCTCATCGCAGCGTCGGTCTGGAGATCGAAGTATTTCGTCCCCTCAATCCACGATTGCTCAACACGACTGAAGTTCGACAGTGGGTCGCCCGACCAGACAATAAAGTCCGCATGCTTACCCGGCTCGAGTGACCCGACATACTGATCGATCCGCAGTTGCTTGGCCGGATTGAGCGTCACAAACTTGAGGGCCTCTTCCGGAGAAACCCCACCATACTTGACGGCTTTCGCTGCTTCCTGATTCAGTCGTCGTGCCAGTTCGGCATCATCCGAGTTGAACGAGACAATGATCCCCTGCTGATGCATCATCGCCCCGTCGTACGGAATCGAGTCGACCACCTCCATCTTATAAGCCCACCAGTCGGAGAAGCACGACGCCGTCGCACCATGCGCCTTGATGACTTCGGCAACCTTGTAACCCTCGAGAATGTGTTGCAGGGAACCGATTGTGACGCCGTTTCTCTCGAGGACTCGCAGGAACGCGATGATTTCATCCTGACGATAACTGTGACAGTGAATCCATCGCTTCTTCTCCAGGATCTCAACAATTGCATCGAGCTCCAGATCACGTCGCGGCGGCAGCCCCTTCTTCGATTGATTCCATTGAGCCCATTCACGAGCGTACGATTTGGCAGCTTCAAACTCGTCAGCGACGATCTGCTCGACCCCCATGCGGGTCTGCGGATAACGACTCGAGAATCGCTCGCCCCAGTTCGACTGCTTGACGTTCTCGCCCAATGCGCACTTGATCCCCTGAGGAGCCTGCGCAAATTTCATCTGCGAATCGTTCAATCCCCAGCGAAACTTGATGACTTGGTTCTGCCCACCGATCGGATTCGCTGACCCGTGCAGAATGTTCGACGTTGTCACCCCACCCGCCAGCTGGCGATAGATATCAATGTCATCACAATCGATGAAGTCGCCGACACGCACCTCAGCCGTGATCGCCTGGGCACTCTCATTGACACCCCCATCGGTCGCAATGTGCGAATGGCAGTCAATCAGCCCTGCAGTGACATTCTTCCCCTTGAGATCAACCACGACAGCACCCGCCGGAATCTTCACGTTCGCACCAACAGCAAGCACCTTCCCCTGATCGATGATCAGCGTCCCATTGGGAATGATCCCTTCCGGCCCGCTCGTCCAGATCGTCGCATTGGTAAACGCCGTCACGGCCGCTGGCTTCAACGGACTCTCCACCCCATACTCACCGAGCGGATAGTTGACCGGATAGCTTGATGGAATTGAAGGCTTGTCGTCGTCCTTCTTCTTATCACCATCCTTCTTCCCCTCATCGGCCTTCTCACCGTCTGGCTTGGCATCTTCCTTAGGCTTTTCGTCTTCAGGCTTTTTCTCATCGTCGGGTTTCTTCTCCTGCTCAGCCTCAGGCTTCTCTTCGCCTTCCTTCTTCTCGGTTTCTTTCTTCGGCATGAACTCAGTCGTCGAAGGCGACAACTCAACGCGTCTCAGATCCCCATTCGGCCACACGATCGTCCCCAGCGATTGCGCCGGCTCGGCACGGTTGATGACCAGGCTCAACCGAGTCGTCCCTTCACTGCCCAGTGTCTTCGATTCAAACTGTCCGGTGAGAATCCCGCTAACATCCTCGACCGACTTCAGAGTAATGACTGCCTCCGCGTCCGTCTTATCCGCAGGACGAATCTTGGCAGCCAGCTTTTCATCACCCTTCAGTTCCAGCAGCAACTCCTTCGTCCCGCTGTCCGCCGGACCATCGATCTTCATCGACCAAACACCAGCAATTTCTTCCGAGGGCTTGTTCTCAAACTCATGCCTCGCACCGCCCGTCCAAGTCTCAACGATCTTCGTCTTCTTGGCAAACAGCTTTCCATCGGTGACGACAAAGCTCGCCAGCTTCCCCGCTTCCAGCGTCCCCAGTTCCGTCTCGACTCCATAAATCGCAGCCGGTGTCACCGTCAACGCTTCTAGCGCCTTGTCTTCATTCAACCCGCGCTCGACCGCCAGTTTCAACTGCTTCAGAAAACTCTTGCGATCCTTCAGCCCGTTGCTGGTCAACATGATCGTGACACCAGCCTTGGAAAGACGCCCCGGATTCTCTGGCGCGTGATCCCAATGCATCAGCGATTCCAGCGTGACAACAGAGGCCAGCTCAGGCGTCGAAACATTCGGTGCTTCCGGAAAACTGACTGGCACCACAATTGGACATTTCAACTGCGCGATCTCATCGAGTCGTCGATACTCATTCCCGCTCCCCAGCAGCATCAGCTTAACGCCGAACTCCTTGGCAAACAGATCCGCGCGAAACGCAAACAACTCATTCTGCGTCTCCAGCATCAACGGCATCCGCCCGTTGACGACAGGCCTGAGAGCCTCCAACGCAAGGTTACGCTCCGGAATCGCCAGCTTTGTATTCTCTTGATACGCCTTCCAGACCTGCTGATACCACTGCGCGTCATACATCGCCTGACGAGCCAGCGCAACCGCCCCCATCGGCGAGTTCGGATAGCTATCCCGAGAGCCGCCACGACGATCCACCGTCAGACGTCCATGCATCATGACCATCGGATTCAGAATCGCTTCCTCGACAGGCGTTTCCCCCGTCTGAATGACCGCGCTGACCCCACGAATCACCCCTGTCGAAGGAGCCACCAGTCTCGCGACCACTCCCTGACTTCGCAGAGCAGAGTTCACATCCTCTTCCGCTTTGAGCCCATCCACCACCTTCAACTGGCTCTTGATGTTGTTGTTCCAATAGCCCTGCGCACTCGCTGCTTCGGACAACTCAACAGCCGTCGACGTGAAGCCATCAATCAATCCTGGATACGCCGTTTTTCCCTTGAGATCAATTGTCTCAGCACCCGCAGGGACGGTGACATCCGCTCCGATCGCTTCGATCTTGTGATTACGAATGAGAATCGTCCCATTCTCAATCTGCGTCCCCGGCTTGACGACGATCGTCAACCCCGTCAACGCGATCAGCTGATCCTTCGGCTCACGCAGTCCCTCGGTATGCTGAGAGACAGGAGGAGCCGCGTTCGTCATCGGCAACCTCGCCGCGACACAGACCAGAATCAAAACACAAAAAGACCACACACACCGGTGCAGATGGCTCATGAGCAATTCACTTTTCAGGCGGGAAGACGTTGGCGGGAAACGATCAACAGGGATGGAAAGACTCGAATCTGCCTGTCAGGCAGCATTCAAAATCAGTAAGACCCATTGAGAAGTTCATATCCAAAACAAAGTGACAGCGAGCAGCTTCAACCTTAGTAACACGACAACTCTCGTTTGGCAAATGTTCAAATACAGATTTGACTCAACCTGAAGGAATTCTCTACCCCGATCATGCACTACTGCACCAAGAACCACCGCCTATCGCTGCCTCACCCTCGCTCAAACGCCCGACGATACTCCCCCGGCGTCATCCCCGTCGCCGCGTGAAACTGACGACTGAACGACGCCTGATCATAGAACCCGCATTGATTAGCAATCAGCGATAGCGATTCTCCTGACTTTCGAAGCGATGACGCCGCCTGATCAATCCTCGCCTTCGTCAACAACTGCCTCGGCGTCAACCCGGTAATACTCCGAACCCGCCGCTGAAACTGACTCATCGACAGCCCCGCCTGCTTCGCCAAAACCTCAATTCTCAGCGGCTCGCCACAATCTTTGTGCAACGTTTCAATCGCCTGGGCAATCGAATCGAACTCTGACCCCAAAGAAGCCGACGTCTCCAGGTCTCTCGAAATCCCCGCCAGCGCAATCACCTCCCCACTCGCCGACTTCACTGCGACCTTCTGCGACACGAACCAGCCGACGCTCCCATCCGCTTTCGTAATCATCTCCAGACGATCCCGGATGGTTACTCCCTTTTGAAAAACCTCATCGTCCTGCTGTTCGTACCCGGCTGCGAGAATCGCGGGGAAGACTTCATTGGCGGTTCGACCAATCAACGCCTTCCGATGTCGTAGCCCCGTCCGTTTGATAAATGCCTCATTGGCAGCGACATAGCGTCGGGCGGTGTCCTTGACACAGAACAGCACATCGCTGATCGAATCCAGCAACGTCTCGGCCGCTTCCAGCCCCGGGGCACTCGCAAGGACGATCTCTCGTTGGGAAGGCGATTTCATAATCTCTTTCAGCAGGTGCAATCGTGACAATCGATTCTGACATTCTTTTCATCAGGAATCAAAACCAACTGGTCATTCTGTTTTGTATTTTTTCGTCATCGGTTGAACGTCTTCGGAACAAGATGCATTTCCGAATTTGCCCTATGATTGGTCGCACGCTCGCTTCCCCTCACTCACTTCTCCGAGTCCGACATGAGTCAAACCATGACCGCTCCGCAAGCCAATTCCGCGACCATCAGCCAGAAGGCCATCGAGCTCGCCGAACAGCTCCTTACCACGGCTCTGGCGGGTCAAACCGGAGCCGAACGCAAAGACGCTGCCCAGCTGGCACGCATGATGAAAGATGAGTCGGGCAAGGAATTCACCTTCTCAATGGTCGATGAAGTCTTCCGGAGTCACAAGCCATCCCTGGTGGCACGGCGCTGGCGTCACCTGCTCAAACAATACGGCGTTCCGCAGTACTTTTCCTTCGTCGACCGCACCCTCATGCGATTGGGCGCGACCGCCAGTTATTTCCTGCCCGGTCTGGTCATGAAAGCCGTGTCTGAGAAAATGCGTGCAGACAGCGCTCGAGTCATCCTCCCCGGCGAAACCGCCCCCCTTCGCAACTACCTCCAGCGACGCACCTCCAGCGGCTTCCGCATCAACCTCAATCACCTGGGAGAAGCGGTCATCGGCGAAGAAGAAGCCCAGCACCGCCTGAAGATCGTTCTCTCCCATCTAGCGGATCCGAACGTCAATTACATCTCCGTCAAAATCTCTTCCATCTTCAGCCAGATCAATCTCATCGCCTGGGACCAGACTCTCACCGAGATCAAGTCACGCCTGCGACTTCTCTACCGTGCCGCTCAGGCCAAAGGCAAGTTCGTCAACCTCGACATGGAAGAGTACCGCGACCTCACCCTCACCGTCGACGCCTTCCAGCAGGTTCTCGACGAGCCTGAGTTCCTGCAGTACCGCGCCGGGATCGTCCTGCAGGCCTACCTTCCAGATTCTTTCAACGTCCAGAAACAACTCACCGACTGGGCCCAACAACGGGTTACCCGCGGCGGTGTGCCGATCAAGATGCGCCTCGTCAAAGGTGCCAACCTCGCCATGGAAACCGTCGAAGCGGAACTCCACGGCTGGTATCCCGCACCGTATCCAACCAAAGCCGACACCGACGCCAACTTCCGACGCCAGATGGAATACGGCTGCCAGCCCGAGCACGCCGCTGCCGTCAATCTCGGCGTCGCCAGCCACAACCTCTTCGACGTCGCCCTCGCGCTGGTTCTCCGTGAACTCAACGGCGTTCAAGATTTCGTCGAACTCGAAATGCTCGAAGGCATGGCGAACCATCAGGCCCGCGCCGTCCGCGACCGCATCGGCAGCCTCCTGCTTTACGCCCCGGCTGTGCAGAAGGAAGACTTCCTCAGCGCAATGGCCTACCTCGTCCGTCGACTTGATGAAAATACCGCGTCCGATAACTTCCTGCGTGAAATGTTCGCCATGCGTCCCGGTTCCCCCGAATGGGAACAACAGAAGCAACGCTTCCTCAAAGGCTGGCAGGAACGCGAGACAGTCACCGCAGAATCTCGTCGACGCATCTCTGCTGTCGAACCAGCGGGCATGAAAGAGTTCGAGAACGAACCTGACACCGACTGGGCCCAAGCAGCCAATCGCGATCGTCTGAACAACGCTGTCGCAACCTGGAAGTCCTCGCCGCTCCCCCCGCTCCCTGATCGCAACGAAATGCTGACGACCGCAACCGCAGCGCAACCCGCCTGGGAAGCCCTCGGCAACGCACGTCGAGCTGAGATCCTCAACAACGCCGCCATGGTCATGCGTGAGCAACGCTTCCAGACACTCGCCTGCCTGCGAGTCAGCGGCAAGAAAGCAACTCCCGATGCTGATGGTGAAGTCTCCGAAGCCATCGACTTCGCCCGCTACTATGCCCGACATGCAGAACTCCCGCGAAACGTCCAAGCCAACGCCCTCGGCGTTGTCACCATTGTCTCCCCTTGGAACTTCCCCTACGCCATCCCCGCCGGCGGCGTCTTCGCGGCTCTAATGGCTGGCAACACCGTCATCCTCAAGCCCGCCCCTTCGACCATCGACACCGCCTGGCTCCTCGTCCAGCAACTCTGGCAAGCCGGCGTTCCCAAAGACGTCCTTCACTTCTATCCCTGCGACAACAGCATCGGCCACGAACTGATCAAGGACGAACGCGTGAAATGCGTCGTCCTCACCGGCAGCATCGAGACCGCCCGCAAGTTCCAAAGCTGGCGACCCTCGCTGCCTCTCTATGCCGAAACCAGCGGCAAGAACGCCCTCATCGTCACCGGTCAGGCGGACCGCGAACTCGCGATCAAAGACCTCGTCCGCTCCGCCTTCGGCCACGCCGGTCAGAAGTGCAGCGCCGCCAGCCTCGGCATCCTCGAAGCTGAAGTCTACGACGATCCAATGTTCCGACGCCAACTCCGCGATACCGTCGCCAGCCTCCCCTGCGGTCAGGCGACTGATCCCCGGAGCATCGTGACTCCAACCATCTCGGCACCGACCGAAAAACTCCGTCGCGCATTGACCACGCTTGAACCTGGCGAAGAGTGGCTGCTCGAACCAAAACAACTCACCGACGATCCCTCCCTCTGGTCCCCCGGCATCAAACTCGGCGTCAAAGCAGGCTCGTGGTTTCACCACACTGAATGCTTCGGCCCGGTCCTCGGCCTGATGCGAGCAGACTCTCTCGAACAAGCCATCGAATGGCAGAACGCCACAGCCTATGGTTTGACCGCAGGGATCCACTCTCTCGACGATGAAGAAGTCACCCTCTGGAAAGAGAAAGTCCAGGCCGGCAATCTCTACATCAACCGCCCGATCACCGGCGCCATCGTCCAACGCCAACCCTTCGGCGGCTGGAAACAATCCTGCATCGGCCCAGGCGCGAAAGCAGGCGGTCCCAACTACGTCGCCCTCTTCCGACACATCACCGACGAAAAAGCCAGCGCTCAGCCTGATTACGCCGAAGTCTGGAAGACTCACTTCTCCCAGTCACACGACCCATCCCAACTCAAATGCGAAAGCAACGAGTTCCGCTACCGCCCCGCCAAAGGCGTCATCCTGCGTCTTCCCACCGAAGACAAACAAACCATCGAACGCGCCCAACTCGCTTCAAAAATCACCGGCACCCCACTCACCATCAGCCTCGCAACTCAAGAACCCGACGACCAGTTCATCGCCCGCCTCAAAGACCTCTCAAACAAAGCAGAATTCCTGCGCACAACGAGCAGTCCCTCACCCAAACTCCTCCAAGCCGCCAATGAAGCAGGCCTCAACTGGATCAATGCCCCCCTCCTCGCCACTGGTCGAATCGAACTCACCCGCTGGCTCCGAGAACAATCCGTCTCCGAAACCCTCCACCGCTACGGCACCCTGAAAGCCTCCGACACAAAGAAGGCTTAATTTCCATGTCCCGTCTCCCTCCAGCGGAGCGGCTTTCGTCCCTTCTCCCTTGAGGTGGAAGCAAGGAGTTCGCTCTCGCCGAGAAGGCGAGAGTGAACGACGCGGTAGTCTTCTCAGGATTGGTGCCCGAAGAGCGGATGAGGGTGTGCGCTAGGCACCAACAGACACCCAATGCCCGTTAAAGCCAAGGCACTCTCTTGTCAGGGTGCCACTGGCTATGCCAGTGCTCTCTCCCGTTCCGCAACCCTAAAACCCCCCACCCCCCAGCGCCTGATACGCATTCACAATCGCCGACAGCTGCTCCTTCTTCGTCTCGATCAAAACCATCCGAGCTTCCATCATATCACGCTGAGCCAGGAGCACTTCAACATACTCTGCCCGCGCGTTCTGGAACAGGTTCGTCGCGTTCTCAACCGACGAATCGAGCGCCGCCAGCTGTTGCTTCTTGATCTCAATACTCTGTGCGTAATTTTCAGCTTTCGAGACCCGGTTGATCACTTCCGTGAACGCCATCAGGATCGTCTGCTGATAATCATAGACCGCCTGCAGCTGACGAGCATTGGCATTCATGTAATCGGCCTTGATCGCTTTCTTATTGATCAATGGCGCGACCAGATCACCAGCCACGTTATAAATCAACGAGTCCGGGCTGGAGAACAGATACTTCGCATTGAACGCCAGATACCCAACATCCGCCGTCAGCGCGATCGACGGATAGAAGCGAGCCCTCGCAACCTTCACATCCAGCCCCGCAGCTTCCAGCTCGCGCTCCGCTTCGCGAATATCCGGACGATTCTGCAGCAGCTGAGCAGGAATCCCCACATTCAACGCATGCAGGTTCAACTCCAGGTAGTCAGGTTTCATACGCTCAACAGGCTGGGGAAATCGCCCCAGCAGGAAGTTGATATGGTTCTCTGTTTCGATGATATCCTGCTGAATAATGAACTTCTCGCTCTTGTTCTTGGCAACTTCTGCTGTGAAACGCTGCACAGCCAGCTCGGTCCCGCGAGCAGCATCTTTCATCGCCTGGGCAAATTCGAGACTCTGCTCCTGAATCTGAATCGTCGCATCGAGCACATCCATCCGCGCATCAAGGGCCAGCAACTCGTAATAGCTCTCTGTCACTTCCGCAACAAGTCGAGTGATCACATAGTTCCGACCTTCCTGCGTCCCCAGGTAGCGCAGAGCCGCTGCGTTTTTGGCATTGCGCAGCTTCTTCCAGATATCCAGCTCCCAGCGCACATTCGCAGCCACCATGAATTCCGGATAAGGATCCGGCAGCGACTGCCCCTCGCGAAACGGCACAAACTCTTCGACGGCTCCATTGCGTGAAAACCGGCTCGACTTCTCCAGCCCCGCACGAGAACCAAAGCTCACAAACGGAAGATACTCCCCCTGGCGAGCCTGGATCTCGTTGTAGGCAATCGCAACTTCTTCACCCAGGATTTTCAGCTCCTGGTTCCCCATGATTGCTTGGTCAATCAAACCCACAAGAATCGGGTCATCATAAAAGACCCGCCATCCCACATACGATGAATTCTCAGCCGTCGGCGTTCCATTCGTCAGGTTTACAGAACCATCGAAATGGTCAGGCAAAGTAGAACTCGGCGCCACCGGCCCCCGCAGCTTGGGGATTCCACATCCACCAAGCAGCATCAGGGCACACAACGCAGCCGTTTTCTTCAATCCGCGGTTAGTGAATGCGCGGTTAGTGGTGCGCTTCGCGTTCGAAGAGTTCACTAAGAGGTTCATCGTGCTCATCCTTGATGAATTTCTTCCCATCCGCCATCTTGGCGAACAGGTAATAGAGTCCCGGTATAATCAGGACTCCAAAGATCGTTCCCATCAGCATCCCGCCGACCGCGGTCGTACCAATGGTTCGGTTTCCAATCGCACCAGCACCGCTCGCTCTGACCAACGGAATCAGACCAGCAATGAATGCGAATGAAGTCATAAGAATCGGTCTGAATCGCAGTTTTCCGCCCTCAATGGCAGCCTCTTTCAAGCTGACTCCTTCTTGACGACGTTGAACAGCGAACTCAATGATCAAAATCGCATTCTTACCCAGCAGCCCGACCAGCATGACCAGACCGATCTGCGCGTAGACATCATTCGCAAGGCCCATCGCCTTCAGGAACAGGAACGATCCAAACAGACCGACAGGCAGTGAAATTATCACCGCCAGCGGCAGCAGGAAGCTCTCGTACTGTCCCACCAGGACTAGGTAAACGAAAATCACCACGATCAGGAAAATATAAGTCGCCGTGTTCCCTTTATTGGCTTCGTCATAAGAAAGACCCTGCCATCCAATATCGTAGCCTCGCGGAAGAACCTCAGCCGCCACTTCCTGGATCGCTTGAATCGCCTGACCCGTACTGAAGCCAGGAGCCGGAGCCCCTTGAATGGCTGCCGTCGGATAAAGGTTGTAACGGCCAATCTCATTGAGCCCCTGCATTTTCTTGAGTCTCATGAACGCCGAATACGGAACATACTCCCCTTTATCATTCTTGACGAACATGTTCTCCAGGTCTTCCGGATAACGCCGAAATTCAGGCGAAGCTTGAACATAGACTTTGAAGAACTGACCAAACCGAACGAAGCCCTGCTCCCACGTACTACCAACCACTATCGATAGATTGTCCATCGCATCAGCAATGGAAACGCCTTTCTGCATCGCGACATCGTTATCGATGATGATCTCATACTGGGGATAGTTGTTGGCGAAAAACGTAAAGAGACCTTTCAGCTCCTTACGCTTGCCCAAGGCTTCCATGAAAATATCTTTGACTCGTCCCAGCTCGTCGTAATTGCCAGTGTTCGTCTTATCTAGCAGATTCAATGAAAACCCACCGGCTGCACCGAAACCTGGAACCGCAGGAGGTTCATAGAACTCCAGGTTCACGTTCGCAATCGCCTGCCCTTTTTCTTCCAGTTCTTCAATGATCTGTTTCGAAGTCAGCTTGCGCTCGTCCCAGGGCTTGAGGTTGATAATACAAGTCCCCGCATTCGAACCACGCCCCTCCGTCAACACTTCATAACCGGCCAAAGACGACACCGAAGTGATCTCTTCGATCTGCTCGCAAATCGCCTGCAGTTCGTGAGATTTCGCATTCGTGTACTCAAGAGTGGAACCCGGCGGGGTCTGGATAATTCCATAAATAATCCCCTGGTCTTCAAGGGGAATAAAACCAGCCGGAAGCACTTCGTTCACGAAGTAAATTCCAACGGCAAACACCGACACGAAAATGACCGTCAACAGCCTCTGCGTCACGATCAGCCGCACCAGCCCCGCGTAAGCACCTGTCACCCATTCAATGAAGCGATCAAACAGACGCAAAAGGAGCGTCAATGGTCCAACCCATCTCTTCTTCTTTTGAGTCGGATCATGTGGTTTGTGAGGCTTGAGAATCATCGCGCACAGCACAGGCGTCAGCGTCAATGCGACAACACCCGACAGCACAATCGACATCGCCATCGTCAGACCAAACTGACGATAGAACACCCCCACCGGCCCCGTCATGAACGTCACCGGAATAAAGACCGACGTCATCACCAGCGTGATCGCGATGATCGCCCCGCTGATCTCATGCACGACTTCTTTCGTCGCCGCATAGGGAGAAAGATGCTTCTCATGCATTTTCGCATGCACAGCTTCTACGACCACAATCGCATCATCGACCACGACCCCGATCGCCAGCACGAGCGCGAACAGCGTAATCAGGTTGATCGACAGTCCGAACAGCAGCATAAAAAAGAACGTCCCGATCAAGGAGACCGGAACCGCCAGTGTCGGGATCAACGTCGAACGAAAGTCCCCCAGAAAGACATAGACCACTAGCGAAACCAGAATGAAGGCTTCCAGCAGCGTATGCAGAACCTTCTCGATCGAAGCATCCAGAAATCGCGAAACGTCATAGCTGATTTCGTAATGCATCTCGGGAGGAAACAACTCCTCCATTTCCTTCAGCTTCTCCTTAACTTTCTCAATCACCGCAGTCGCGTTCGAGCCAGGTGTCTGCTTCAGAACAATGGCAGCAGAAGGATCACCATCGATATCAGAATAAAGATCGTAAAACGAAGACCCCAGCGAGACCGTCGCGACATCCTTGAGGTGCAGCGTCTCCGCATCGGAGTTGGCTCTCAAGACAATATTCTCATATTGCTCCGGCACGTTGTAACGCCCCACCCAGGTGAGGACGTACTCCAGAGTCTGCGAGGTACGCCCCGTCGCCTGTCCAAGACGTCCCGGCGAACCGATCATACTTTGCTCAGCAACAGCCTCCATGACATCTTGAGCGGAGATGTTGTAAGCGCGAAGACGCTCCAGATTCAATTCAATGCGCATCGCGTAAGCGCGATTCCCAAGAATGTTGGCGCGTCCGACACCCTGAATCCGTTTGATTTCCGGCAGAATATTGACGTTGGCATAGTTGTAAAGAAAGTTCTGATCGACATTCTTGTCTTTGCTGTAGACGTTCACGTACATCAGCATGCTCGACATGTTCTGCAGAACAATCAGACCTTCCCGCTCCACAATCGGAGGAAGGTTGTTCTTCACAGCCTGGACGCGGTTGTTGACGTTCATCACCGCCACGTTCGGATCCGTGCCAGGCTCGAAGATAACTTGAATCGTCGCTTCACCTGCACTCGTGGCGTCCGAGATCATGTAACGCATGTCCTGAACGCCGTTGATCGACTGCTCCAAGATGACAAGGACCGACTCAACAAGAACTTTCGCACTAGCCCCAGGATAGGAAACCGACACGATCACGCTCGGCGGCGCAACAGAAGGAAACTGAGAGATTGGCAACGTAATAATCGCCAGCCCACCCAGAAACAGGATGAGCAGGGAAATCACGATCGCAAGCGCTGGTCGATGGAGAAATTTTGCAAACATGAATCGGTTCCTTATTCTGCCTTGTATTTCAAGTGATTAAGGACCTCTTCGGGAGCAAGATACTCGAACTCCACTTTCTGCCCGTCGCGTACCTGTCTGATTCCTTCCAGAATAATTTTGTCGCTAGGATCAACACCACTTTTGATCACAAATAAGTCATCCAGCACCATTTCAAGAGTGATATCGCGCTGGTGAATCACGTTGTCCTGGTCAACAACATAGACATACAGTTTGTCGAGAATCTCATAGGTCGCCCGCTGTGGAATCACCACCGCATCTTTGACAACCTGACTGATCAGCACCGTCCCGGTCTGGCCGTGACGCAAGAGTCGATTCGGGTTAGGAAAGTCCGCACGAAACGCGATGTTTCCCGTTTCGTTATTGAAATCAGCTTCAATCGCGCTGATCTTACCCGTCTGATCGAACTTGGTATGGTTCGCGAGCATCAGCTCAATGTTCAAGTCCTTCTCGCCCTGATCGAGATTGGCTTTGTACTCAAAATACTGAGCCTCTCGGACCGGGAAATAAACCCACATCACTTCGTTATCAGACAACGTCGTGAGAATGTCCCCTTCTTCAACGAGGCTTCCCTGCATCTCATGCAGACGATCGACGATGCCATCAAACGGCGCTTTGACAGTCGCGAAGTTCAATTCAGCCTGAGCTAACGCAACTTCTGCTTCAGCCTTTTTCAGCGAAGCCTCTTTCAGCAAGACGTCCTGCGACGAGACGACTTTTTGCTCAAGAAGTCTCGCAGCGTTATCTCGCTCAATCTTCGCCAGTTGCATTTCAGCGATTTCTGCATCCAGACGCGCCTGGTAAAGGGCAGGGTTCACACTGAAAAGCACATCTCCCTTTTTGACTTCCTGTCCTTCGGTGATCTTGACCTCTTCAAGGTATCCTTCCTGAAGCGCACGAATATCAATATGGCGACGCGAGTGGATCTGACAGACGTACTTCTTGACGTTCGTCACATCCATGACAACAGGCTTGGTGACCTTGATCAGGTGAGCATGATGTGCTTCGTGGCCACCCTCGCCGTGTTCTTCTCCATGCTCTCCACCATGTTCATCATGGGGCTTACCCTGACTGATTCCCAGCTTTTCACAAGCCGAGAGTGAAAGCAAAATCAGCACGAGGCCGATCTTCGACATCGATGACGCGTTCATAGTTTTTGGTGCTCAATCATTTTGCGACCGGATCGCATGAACAAAAATGGATGGATTTAGAAACTTGGAGCCCCCCACAGATGACGTCCATTATTGCCATCTGCAAAAGACAAGTTTTCTTCACCCATCGCAAGACCCACCAACTTATACGAAACGCATTTCAGGTTTCAAAAGTGTTTTCGGCACTGAACAGCCAGATTACGGACAAATTTTTCGCATTTTCGTCAGCATCGTCACAATTGGGCGCCCATCAATCGTCACATCTTGCCCCTCTTTTTTACTACAAGAGAACTTCCTCTGAATCCTTCTCGTATCGGTATTTTCCGCTCAAGAGCCGCCTTCTTTCAGCCGGGCTATCCTCCATCCTATCATCCATTTAGATCATGCACTGCGTGTCACAAAGTGACGCATGAGTACTTGTCGCGAATTTGTAGCGCTTTCACGTCAACCGGACACCAGGCATTCATTCCGAACACGGCAGCGCAAATTTATCCCCGTCCTCTGGCACCTTTTTCGAGACGATAACGCATCTCCCCTCAACAGGGTGATTCATCCCATCACAGTAACTCTCGCTGTTCCCCATCTCACGACTCCATTCATTCCATCAACGACGGTGTAGCAAACATGCCCATCAAACTGCAGTCTCTCGGTTCCGTTCTGCTGATCTATGGTGCAGGAGTAACCGCCGCCACTTGGAGCGTCTGCTCCCACTTCACGCCATTTCCAACGCATTCCCTGATGGCTCAGGAAGAAGGCCGTCCCCAACCTCCCCCCGATGAATTCGGCCCACGCGGTCCAGCCGGCGGTCGTCGCGGCGGCTTTGGCGGACCGGGATTGTTTGGAGGACCGGGAGGCCCTGGCGGCTTCGGCCCAGGCGGTCAGGAGCAGGAGATCGTCAAGAAGTTCGACAAAGACGGCGATACGATCCTCAATCGCCCGGAACGAGACACCGCCCGTCAATGGCTGGCAGAAAATGGTGGTGGACGCGGCGGCCCAGCCGGTGGTCGTGGCCCGGGTGGCGGACGTGGCGGCCCCGGCGGCTTCGGCGGCGGCCCATGGGGCCCTGGTGGCCCCGGAGGCCCGGGTGGTCAGCGTCAGGCTGGCACCCCCGGCCCCAAAGTCAACCCCAGCGATGTTCGCCCAATCGAAGACGCACCATTCTATGACGAAAACGTCGTCCGAACGCTCTTCATCACCTTCGAGGAAGGCGATTGGGAAGAAGAACTCGCCCTCTTCAAAAATACCGACGTCGAAGTCCCCGCCACCATGATCGTCGACGGCAAAACCTATCCCAACGTCGGCGTCAGCTTCCGCGGCATGTCATCCTTTATGATGATCCCGACAGGTTCCAAGCGATCCCTGAACATCTCCATGGACCTCCTGAATCCGGACCAGAAACTCTACGGCTACAACTCCCTGAACCTTCTCAACAGCAACGGCGATCCCTCGATGATGAACGCCGTGCTTTACTCGCACCTGGTCCGCGAAAAGATTCCGGCCCCGAAGGCCAACTTCGTCAACGTCGTCATCAACGGCGAAAGCTGGGGCGTCTACGCCAACGTCCAGCAGTTCAACAAAGACTTCCTCAAAGAGAACTACAAAGACACCAAAGGCACCCGCTGGAAAGTCTCCGGCAACCCCGGAGCCGATGCAGGTCTCCGTTACGTCGGTGACAATACCGCGGAATACAAACAGCGCTACGAGATCAAATCCAAAGATAATCCGGAATCATGGAAAGCACTGATCGAACTCTGTCGCATCCTCGATCAGACACCCGCTGATCAACTCGAAGCCGCTATATCTCCCATCCTCGATATCGACGCAGCCCTCTGGTTCCTCGCCTACGACCTGGCTCTGGTCAACGAAGATGGTTACTGGACGCGTGCCAGCGACTACAACCTATACCTCGATTCCCAGGGCAAATTCCACATCATCCCCCACGACATGAACGAAACCTTCCACGCCGGTATGGGTCCCGGAGGACCAGGTGGCCCCGGCGGATTCGGCGGCGGCGGCAGAGGTGGTCGTGGCCCCGAAGGCCGCGGCCCAGAAGGATTCGATGGCCCCCCTCGTGGAGGTGAAGGCGGAGGACGCCCACCAGAATTCGGCGGCCGTGAAGGTGGCCCAGGCCCGGGACGCCCGGGAGAAGGACGTCCCGGCGAAGGCAGACCCGGTGAACCAAACGATCGCCGAGGCGGCGGTGGCTTCTTCGGCGGACTGTTCGGTGGTCCCGGCGGCGGTGCAAGACCCGCCGTTGACCTCGACCCACTCGCCATCGTCGACAACCCACGCATGCCGCTTCACAGCAAACTGCTCGCAGTCCCCAAATTCCGTCAGCAATACCTCGCCAACGTCCGCGAAATCGCCGAACGACAACTCGACTGGAATTACCTCGGTCCACTGGTCAAGGAGTATCGAACTCTGATCGAAGATGATGTCAAAGCAGATACACGCAAACTCTCTTCCACCGACGCATTCTTCGCTGCAACCGCAGACAAACCAGAGCCCAACCAGACAGGACGAACGATGCCCCTGCGGTCATTCGCTGACCAGCGTCGTGAGTATCTCCTGAAAGCAACGGCCCCAAAACCAAACCCATAGTCTTCCCTGACCACACGTCATCCGCGCTCGAACCCATTTCCGTTCTCCACGTCAGCGAAAGTCCTTCGGTGAGCAACGAGTCAGAAACACTTCATTTGTTATCGCCATCATTGACATCCTGTGCACAAGGAGCAACTGCCTTCGAAGTGAAGTTCCTGATCGACGAGGGGCAGGCCGTCGATGTCACCGCCTGGGCAGTCCGTCACCTCGATCTCGATCCTCACTGTAAGGACGACTCGTCCGGGCAGTACAAGATCACCAGCCTCTACACCGATACCGAGAACTTCGATGTCTTCCATCGCCAGCCAAAGTATCGACGTCGCAAGTACCGCCTCCGACGTTACGGCGAAGAGTCGACGATCCATCTGGAACGCAAGGTCCGCAAAGGCAATCAGGTCGCCAAACGACGCACGTCGGTCACCGAAGACGAGATATCTCTCCTCACCAATCCGCTGCTCCTGTCCGACTGGGACGCGAACTGGTTTCACGACTGCCTGCTCCGCAAACAGCTTCGCCCCATCTGCCAGCTGGTCTACCACCGACACGCCTTCCTCGGGCACTGCCCGGAAGGCCCGCTGCGTTTAACCATGGATCGCAACATCCAGGGTGAACCATGCTCCGAATGGAAAGTCGGCATGACTGGCAACGCGGAAAGCCTCGTCCCCGGCAAGGTCGTTCTCGAACTCAAATTCCGTGACGCCATGCCCGTCATCTTCAAACGCCTCGTCGCCGACAAGCAGCTCACCGCCGTCGGCTTCTCCAAATACCGACACTGCATCAACCTCTTCTCATCCAATCTCCTGCCATCGCAGCCAGAGGTGAAGTATGCCTGACTGGTTAGCAACATCCATCGACACCGACGCCCTGTTATCCCTTCCCACTCTCATCACCCGACTGGTCCTCAGCCTCGTCTGCGGACTCACCGTCGCCGGCAGCTACCGATTGACGCAAGGTCGAATGACCACGCGATCCATGTCCCTCATGGCAACGCTGGTCCTGCTGACGATCCTGATCGCGATGGTCACTCTCGCCATCGGCAACAGCGTCGCGCGAGCCTTCAGCCTCGTCGGCGCACTCTCGATCGTCAGGTTTCGCACCGTCGTCGAAGATACCCGTGACACCGCATTCGTCATCTTCGCCGTCGCCGTCGGCATGGCCGCAGGCGTCGGCTACTTCCACGTCCCCCTCGTCGGCGTCCCGTTGATCACACTCGCCGCCTATCTCTTCCGCCCAAGAGATTCCTTCTCCTTCGCAGAAACCTTAGAGCGCACACTGGAAGTCCGCATCGGCATCGGCCGTGACATCAATGCACTCCTCGAACCAACGTTCCGCACCCACCTCGCCCATTGGCAACTCACCTCTATCGCAACCGCCAAACAAGGCGGCGCATACGACCTCACCTACCACACCCGCCTGCTAAAATCAGACAACGCCATCCCACTCGCTACCGAACTCAACCGCCTGGAAGGCGTCCAGGAAGTCGAGCTCCATACATAGCGGAGTAGATCTGATCCGGGAGCAAACTACTTCCCCTTCCACCACGAAGCCGCCCTCGCTTTAGCGCGACTTCCAACTTCCGCTTTGAGAACACTCTTGATCAATATCCCAAAGTCAGAAGGATTCTCTGTTGTGACAACCAGGAAACAATAAAGCATCTCATCATTCGTCTCTTCACCCCAGCCCACATGCTGCGGCGGCGAACTCGGATTCGATGGATTGTTCTCCGAGTTGTCATAACTGGCGCTCGCTTCCAGTCGCGTTCCCTTCGGCAGGAACATCGGCTGCGTGTAAAGATAATCATCCTGCCAGTTGAAGTCCCACTGCTGAATATCAATCAGTTCTTTTCGCGTCCCGTCTGGCAGGACCGCTTCCGCATGGAAATGCTTCCCTAACAGGTGCATGTGAGGAATGACATTGAAGACCGTCACATCGCAGGGCAGGGTAAACGAGGCCGACTGCTTGTAATCAGCATCCCCGGGAGGAATGTCATGGGAATGCGTCGAAAGCCAGATCGCTTCTGCAGCACGCTTGGGCTTCTTGACGAAGTAGATCCCGATCTTCGATCGATCGCGTTCCACCTTCCCCGTCGGGTGGTAATGGTTCTGCATCACCAGATCAGAACCTTTTTTCATGGATCGACCATACCCCTCCGGCAGCAGGCGAGGCGTCTTCCCAGGCGACCATCCACCAATCGATCCCGACGGCACAAAGCCAGGCCCACCAAACGTCGAATACCCCATCACATCAGGTGACTTCTCATCAAGAGCACGAGCCTGCCCACGATTATCCAGGTACAACAGATTGTGGTGCACAACACGAGGATTGCCCGGCACAAACTCGACTCCCGCAACCAGCTTGTCTTCCGGGATCTCGATCGGAATCACGAAGTTCTGATAGATGTCAGCCCCGTCAGCCGGGATCTCAAACTCCGCCGGCATCTCAACAATCAGATCAGGCTCCCCCAGCTTCCAGCCAGAAACAAACGTCGGAAGCGCAGGCAGATCAGCTTCGTCCCCGACAGCAGCTCCGCTATCAGCCCACGCCTGCAGAACCTGAATCTGCTCATCCGTCAATGTCCTCTGTTCTTCAAACTCCCCATGCGTTTGTGATGGCAACCATGGCGGCATCAACTTCCGTTGAACAACACGCGAGATTTGTCGCGAACGCTTCGCCGCATCGTTGTAAGTCACCAGTGAAAACGGCGCGATCTCCCCATCACGGTGACAGATCACACAATTCGCGAACAGAATCGGAGCCACATCCTTCGAGTAAGTCACAGCCGTCGTCTTCGCAGCCTCAGCTGGCAACGTCTCGTAGTAACAACCAATCGGCGTCGTGCGACTCGGCACAACAGCAATCCCCTTGGTCACATGATCGACAGCATCCGCAAGATCCCGACTCTCCGCAACAGCGCGACGTCGCCCCAGATCAACATAGCTATCATCGATTCGCCCCCGGTACGCGACAGCTCCATCGGAACTGAGCACAAACGCCTCCGGCACATGCGTCGGCTGAAAACTCTTCCCCAGAACATTCAGATGATCCAGCAGGATCGGAAACTCAATCCCATACTCTTGGGCAAACTTCTGAATGTCAGCAGGCTTCGATGTCTGATCCGCCCACACTCCATAAACGCGGATCTTGTGCTCGCACTCACTCCAGCTCTTCGCCAGTTCCTTCAGCTTCGGCACGTACGAAGTCGAGATCGGACACTCGCCAGTCATAAAAACAAAGACCCGAGCAGCCTCACTGGACCGCGAGGAAAACAGATGCACTTTACCCCGATGATCCAGCACCTTGACCGGTTGCTCAAACGGCGACTGTCTCGCTTCAGTTTTTGAGACGTTATCACCAGCATGAGAAACACCAGGCATCGCCTGACACAACATCGCAGCCATTACAGCGAAAGCAACTCGATAACTCGTATTCACAGATCAATCCTCAACTCGATCAAGTCAGTCCGTTCGTACCGCGTTGAAAGGGAATCCTCAACAGCAGCGATCTTAGCCTGAGCGTCCAGTGAAGAATCGTGTAATTCGTCATCCAGTGGGAGTGCCAAAAGTCATATTCCGGACAGATTCTCACCAACATTCTTCATTTCAACCCAGCAGCCTGGGCTTTCAGAGCCGCCTGCGTCCGATCCTGAACCTCCAGCTTCTCAATAATGCTCGACATATAATTCTTCACTGTTCCTTCCGCGATCTGCAGCACCTTGGCAATCTCCTTATTGCTCAACCCACCCACCAGCTGCTGCAGGACCGTCAGCTCCCGTTCCGACAGTAACTCAATCAGCTCATTCAGCTTCTCTGAACGCGGAGCAACCGCTTTACTGAACTCCGCCACCACCTTCGCAGCGACCGAAGGCTGCAAGGAAGACTCCCCCCGATACGCCAGCTGAATCGCTTCCACCAGACGCTCAGTCGGCGTGTCCTTCAAAAGATATCCACTCGCCCCCGCCCGCAAAGCAGAGAAGACCTCTTCGTCATCATCGAAGGTCGTCAGAACGATCACCCGACAGTCTGGCAACGTCGATCGAAGGATGCGCGTCGACTCGACACCATTCATCCCATCCATCCGAAGATCCATCAAAACAACATCCGGACGCACTCGTCTGGCAACATCAATCGCCTCCAGCCCGTTCCTCGCTTCTCCCACGACCTCCAACTTCGGCTGGACCGACAACAGCTTGCGCAACCCATCCCGAAACAACAACTGGTCATCAACGATCAAGACACGAATCGACATTACCCCGGTAACCTCATCTCGAGTTGAACCCCTCGCCCCGGAACAACATTGATGCTCAGCTCACCGCCGAGAATCTGTGCCCGTTCACGCAGCCCAATAAGCCCAAACCCACCCGTCAGACTGACCGCTCCTCCACCATTATCCGCAATATTCAGCCGCACGAAGTCATCAGAACGATAGTCGAGTTCCACATCCACTTGCGTCGCCGACGTATGCTTTCGCACATTCGTCAGCCCCTCCTGTGTCGCGCGATAAAATGCCAGAGAAACAGCCTGCGCGAGCACGCGAGGCGTTCCAGACACCTCAAACGTCGTCTGAAAACTCTCACGCGCATCAGCAACAACCAGATCCGAAATCGCCTTCTCCAGACTTCTATTCTGCAAAGGCGAGGCCCTCAACACAGACACAGACGTCCGAATATCAGCCAGCCCGCTCTTGGTCAGTTCCTCTGCTTTGGCAATCGCTTCACTGGCACTGGCAGGGTCCTGATCGATCATCGCCTGAGCGGCTCGCAGTTGAATGTTGACCGCCGTCAGAACATTCCCCACGCTGTCATGGATGTTACGTGCCATCTCATTGCGCTCTCGCGTGATAGCAAGCTCCTCCGCCTGCACTCCATACTGCCCCAGCTGACGATTGAGGATTCCAAGCTCTGCAGCCAGTAACGCCACCTCCGCCCGCCCTCTCTCAGCGCTGGCAGCAATCTGCGCAAATACAAACGCAAACACTGACCCCAGGCTGAACTGCAACAGGGCACGCAGTACAAACTCCTGACCATACACATCCGCAATCGCCCACCCAAGAATCCCCGAGCTGATCAAATACGCCAGCAGCGCAAACGGCGGCGACAAAAACAGTGCCGCATGCCCCACGGGAACCAGCGGCATCAGCCACAAAAAGCGAAGTTCTCGAACATTCTGCGCCACATAAAACAACACCATGATCGCAGCATACTGGCCGGCGAAATGAAGCAAGACCCGACCCCGATCTTTCCCCATCAGCTGAGTCGGAATCGAGTCCGCACGAAACCCTCTCTGGAAATACTCATGAAACCGGCGCGTATTCCACAGACTCCACGCCGCAAAAAAGCCGGTCGCAATCACAGCCACCACAAGCTGCCAGCCAGACAGTTTCTTCCACGAATAATAAACAAACGGACCAACAGCAAGCAGGATCAACAACAGCAGCCCCGCCTGCCCCACATAAACCGCACGCCTCCGCTGCGTAATAAACGTCTCATCCCGCTCAGCAGACGAAACTCGATCGAAAGACAGCGACCCGATCGCAAGAGGACTTCCCTCGGAACTGACTGGAGTCTCAATTCGATCCATGGAGAATGTCGCTCAAAGATTACCACAGAAGGAACGCCCAGCCTGATCGACTGCAAAGCGTCGCATTATTCCATTCAAGCGCAGACTTTTGCAATACGCAATTGCATGAGTCGCATGACAGATCGCTCAAGCGGAAGGACTCACCTGCAACGTCATCTAGAGCAGGACTGTGTGTTCAATCCCTTGAACACTGAACGTGTCGGCCGCCTTCCTCTGAAGGCTCTTTTTTAGAGCATATGGATGAGATGAACCGACCATTCACTCCAGTTCGAAACAGAGAAGTCGTCAACAATTGCGTCAGGGTGTTCCGAAAGCCACCAGCGCTTGACGTCTTCGTATTCAAGTTCGTTTAATGTGAAGGGCGTCCAGCGCTCCATTCTTTGATCTTGATCGCAGGGATCACTCCCTCCACTGAGGAACTCATTTAAAAGTCGCCTGGGAGGAAAATATCCTGACGATTCAATAACTCCGAAAATGCCAAAGAGGACTTTGGCGTTTTCGGACAGCACATTTTTGGCGATCTCTGTATTCATAAGTCGCTTCTCGAAACCAGACGTCGCTAAACACTGTGCGGTGATTACCGGCCTATAATCGCGTTTCGCAAGATGTGAGTTTGCGCAGATCATGATTAAGTCTTATGCACTCTAACCGCGCTGCTCAGCGAGCGCCACAATAATACCTTCAGGGCCCCGGATGTAAGCAAGGCGGTAAGTGTCCCCGTAGTTCATTTCACCAATCAGCTCCGCGCCATAGGCGCGCATGCGTGCCACAAGAGCGTCGATGTCATCCACCGCGAACATGAGGCGACGGATACCCAGCGTGTTGACCGGGGCGTTCACCGGACCAAACCTGATCGCATCGGGCGTGTGGAACTTATCGAGTTCAATACCCTGCCCATCGGGAGTCCGCAGCATCGCGAGGGTAGCCCGGACATCGTCCAGCCCGATCAGCCGACCGACCAAGGGCCCATCGACAGTCGTCTCACCCTCAAGTGTCAGCCCCAGTTCGATAAAGAACGCTTTCACAGCTTCGAGATCGTCGACCACGAGGAGGACATTGTCCATGCGTTTGATCGTCATCGCCTTCCCCTCCTCAAATCACGCTAACGCCCGCCCGCTACCATCCCAGGACGTAGGCAAAAATCAGAGGCGCAACAATAGTCGCATCCGAGTTGATCGCAAACTTCGGCGTATCAGCATCAAGTTTCCCCCACGTGATTTTCTCAGTTGGGTTCGCACCTGAGTACGAGCCGTAAGACTCGTTGGTATCCGTAATCTGGCAGAAGTAAGACCAGAACGGGACTTCCACCAGCATGTCCTGCTGAAGCATCGGAACGACACAGATCGGGAAGTCACCCGCAATCCCGCCGCCGATCTGGAAGAAGCCGACACCCTCACTGCCGCAGTTCTTCTGGTACCAGTCAGCAAAAAACATCATCATCTCGATACCACTCTTCATCGTGCTCGGCTTCAACTCGCCACGCATGCAATACCCAGTAAAGATATTGCCAAGGGTGCAGTCTTCCCAGCCTGGAGTGAGGATCGGAATATTCTTCTCAGCAGCCGCAAGCACCCAGGCATTCTTCGGATCGATCTGGTAATACTGCTCGAGCACGCCCGAGCGAACAACGTCGTAGAAGAATTCGTAAGGAAGTTTTCGCTCGCCCTTGTCCTCTGCTGCTTTCCAGACTTCATAGATATGCTTCTCGAGGCGTCGGATCGCTTCCCCTTCCGGAATGCACGTATCCGTGACCCGGTTCAGGTGTTGATCGAGAAGCTTGCGCTCGTCAGCAGGAGTAAGGTCGCGATAGTTGGGGATACGGACGTAATGATCGTGAGCAACCAGGTTGAAAATGTCCTCTTCCAGGTTATTAGCCGAGCAGGAAATCGCAGCGATCTTGTCCTGTCGGATCATCTCCGCCAGCGACAGGCCGATTTCAGCCGTCGACATCGCCCCCCCCATCGCCAGCAGCATCTTCTTGCCAGACGCGTTGTGAGTACGCCAGCCTTCAGCAGCGTCAACGACCGTAGCAGAATTGAAGTGACGGTAATGATGTTTGACGAAAGTCGAAATAGGACCGTTGGTCATCGCTGAATGTCTCCATTTATCAGATGCTGCGACAGCAATGTGTCGCGGAATGTTTGCGCGAAATCAGTCGGTAATGACCTGATATAACAGATGCAGGAACATTGGTCTAACGTCCCTGCGTTTTCAGGGCCAAAGCAGCCTAATGGGCAGTGAATTTCAGACCAATGATCGAGATGATCATCAGCGTCAGAAACATCATTCGAAGCGGGTTGGCCGATTCCCCCAGAAGAAAAATTCCCAGCAGAACCGCGCCAGAGGTCCCAATACCGACCCAGACCGCATAAGCAGTCCCAATGGGCAACGTCCTCGCAGCCACCGCAAGCAGATACATACTGACGACAATACCAATCAGCGTCAGCACGCTCGGAACCGGCTTGGTAAAGCCTTCCGTATACTTGAGCCCAATGGCCCAGCAGCTTTCAATAAGACCAGCAATAATCAGTAAAAGCCACGGCATGTGACGCACCTTCCATAAGGCGTCGTCTTGTCTTAACCGGGTACGTCGCTCATCGTCCGGGCCAAAGTGGCTGTGAATGCGTTTTGTGTCGGTAAGGATAGGGTGGGCTTCACAGAGAGTCAAGGTGCCCAACGAGCAGTTCTCTAGCGCCAGATACTCGCCAGACGGGCCTTGCAGTCAACTCATGTGTCGGTCGGCTTGCATTGGAACATCGTCTCGATTCCACTTAGACTTCCAGCCATGACGTTTACTCCGAAAGTTCTCTATGCGATTTGCCTTCGTCCTTTACGTTCTGCTTTCCCTTGACCTGTCCGCAGCGATGGCAGATCAGCCCAATGCTGATCCGTACCCCACCCCGCTTAACAAAAAGGGACTACAGGTTCAGATGATCGACGATGCCATCGCACTCGGGGTGCAACACGCCGCTTTGAACGTCGATCTTTCTCAGCTGATCACATCAGACCTCCAAAAGGACACTCCCCGATGGACAACCAACGGAAAAGAGTACGCGTTCAATCCCGCCATCGTCGCAGACCTGGATGCGCGAGTAAAGCCCCTCAGTGATCGAAACATCGTAGTGAACTTGATCCTTCTCCCGTACGCATCCAAAGCCCCGGTCACCCAGCAGATCCTGCTTCATCCACGCTATGCAGCCAACGAAAAAAACAC
>SXPC01000128.1 GCA_005778225.1 Planctomyces sp.
GCAAACCTGCACAGCCACGAACCAACGATGATTGCCAACAACGTCATCGGTCTAGCCAAGGCAGCAAAGATCTTCAACGTCCCTACTATCCTCACCACAGTTCTGGAAGAGCGGGGCGGCTATCTCATTAAAGGCTTGCAAGACGTCTTTCCGGAACAAAAGCCGATCAATCGTACATTCATCAATACGTGGGAAGACCCCAACGTCACCAACATTGTGAAGAAAAGCGGTCGCAAACAGTTGATTCTCGCTGCACTCTGGACCGAGGTGTGCCTGACAATCCAGGCGCTGGGCGAAGGATACGATGTCTTCATCGTCACGGACGCATCCGGCGGCGTTTCGGCTGAGGCGCATGACATGGCGGTACGACGTATGGTCCAAGCCGGTGCAGTGCCGATCACCTGGTTAGCCGTGATGTCCGAATGGCAACGGGACTGGGCACGAGAGGAAACCGCAATCGCGATGACATCGACACTCGCCGATCATGGCGGTGGAAGCGGAATCGCATTCGCGTGGGAACTTCAACTTCTTGCCGCCGCTGGCAAGTAAGTTTAGACTTTGACGAACGCTTGACCACGAAGACTAAATACAGCGTCACTCCTGGTGAAATATACGACGATGTTGAAGTCGTCTTAATGTCAACTCCCATGAGCTTCGATAAAAGGCATGTGCAGTCAATCGCGTGTGCCTTTTCTTTTAGAAATGGGCAGTGCTGTGGTGCACAACCTACCGTGCCACACTGTCCGCGACGTCGGTTGTTAAATAGTGCGGAGGGTTGCTATGAAAGCAATGGTCCTGAAATCCTTCGGCGGGCCGGATTCGTTCGAGCTTTGTGACGTTCCCAAGCCCCAGCCGCTCGCGGGACAAGTTCTGGTCCGGGTCCATGCCACCTCGATCAATCCGTTGGATTACCAGGTCCGGCGTGGTGACTACCCCGACCTCGTGCCACTGCCGGCGATTACCGGACACGACGTCTCTGGCGTTGTCGAAGAAGTTGGGCCGGGCGTGACGAGCTTCTCTCCGGGCGACGAAGTCTGGTACACCCCGCAAATTTTTGACGGGCCAGGAAGCTACGCCGAGTACCACGTCGCTGCCGAAAGCATTATCGGAAAGAAGCCCGCTTCTTTGAGCCACCTTGAAGCGGCCAGCCTGACGCTGGTTGGCGGGACAGTGTGGGAAGCGTTGACCGCCCGCGCGGCGCTCAGAGTCGGGGAAAGCATTCTGATCCATGGCGGTGCCGGTGGAGTCGGTCATGTGGCGATCCAGCTCGCCAAAGCCGTCGGAGCAAAGGTGTTTACGACCGTACGCGACGCAAACTTTGAATTCGTGCGACGCTTGGGGGCCGATGTCGTCATTGACTACAAGTCGCAGGATTATGTCGATGTCATTTCGCGGGAAACAGATGGACGAGGAGTCGATGTCGTGTTCGACACCATCGGCGGTGACACCTTATCACGCAGCCCCGACGCGCTCGCGCAGCTGGGCCGCGTCGTCTCGATTGTCGACATTGCGCATCCTCAGAACCTCATTCAGGCCTGGGGCAAGAACGCGAGTTATCACTTTGTTTTCACCAGACAAAATCGCGGCAAGCTGGATGAGTTAAGCACGTTGGTCGAGCGAGGTCAGATGCGACCACACGTTGGCGCCGTCTACTCGCTCGCCGACATTCCCCTCGCCCATGCCCGGTTGGAGAGTCACCATAACGGACTTCAAGGGAAGATCGCGATTGCCGTCGGTAGTCGGCATGTTTCGTAAGTGGGTACTTTGATTTTGGCCGTTGAACTCCTTGGTAGATCACTGTGTTTCGCCACTGATGAATTGCTAACCGATATTTTTGAACCGCTCGTAGCGATTCACTCCCTGTTACATTGCAGGCAGAGTCACATCGAGATAAACCTCCTGGGTGTCTGCTGTGCCTCCAATTAGCGGCCTTCAAACGGTTGCGGGCGGGGTCTTCGATCGTCATCGTCACGATATACTTTTGGGCCATCATTTCCCTCCATGGAAAAGAGTCCCCTGGTAGAACCAATGACCCAATGCACTCGAAACTTTAGGTAGAATGAGGTACTAGTAAGAACTGGCGATGACCATTTCATCCCGAGAAGCTTAATTCGCAGTTGGAGCAGGCGGTGGTTCTTTTAACCCCGCCTCTACTTCATTCAACAGTTGGTCCAGCCGAAACGGCTTGTAGAGCACTGATCTCAGCCCCATCTGTCTGGCTTTGACGATCGAGTGTGTCGGGTCATAGCCGAAACCTGTCATCAGGATGACTGAGAGTTCAGGCGTCTTCTCTTTGATCGTCTTGAAGACGTCAAAGCCTGTCATGTCTGGAAGTCGGATATCGGCGATCACTGTGTCGTAAGAGAACCGACGACACATGAGCAGGGCTTCGTCACCATTGTGAGCCGTCTCGACTTCGCAGCCATAACGTCCCAGCAGATCGTGTGCTGCTTTGCGAACCATCTCGTCATTGTCAACGACGAGAATCCGCTTGCCTTTGAGTAAAGGACGATCGCCCCGTGCTCCCGTGGCCGGATTGCCCACCTTTGGCGCCAGAGTCTCGCCGACCTTGTGAATCTGCTGACGAATCTCGCGAGTGTGCATCAGGATCCGCTGCAGACGCTCTGCGACATTTGGCTCGTGTCCAATATAACGCTCGAGAATCCAGGCGGCGTCATTGAGAATCTCATCGACCGGCCCTGCGACTTCCCGCAGGATCAGGCTGGTACTTTCGCTGGCCGTTGTGGCTTTTTCTGCCACAAGCAGGTCGAGTGTGTTCAGTGCGATCGCGACTTCGCGTCCGAATAGCTCCAGAAACTGCAGATCGTCTTCCGAGAAGAACCCCGGCGTCGGGCTTTCGACGTTGAACGTCCCCAAGACCTTATCATGGAGAATCAGAGGCACGGTCAGCGAACTTCTCGCGCCTGGCGCGCCCGGCAGATACAACGGATCCGCTTCGGTGTCATCGCAGAGATAACTCTTGCCACTTGCTGCGACATATCCTGTGACACCGTTGCTCGCTGCATTCGCATAGAGCGTCCGACCGACGGCATCAGGTCCCATGCCATAGGAGAGTAGAGGCATTAGTTCCTGGGTGCTCTTGTTGAGCAGTCGAACTTCCGCCGTATCAAACTTCAACAGGTCCAGCGTGTAATGCAGGATCTTCTCTTTGAGCAGTTCCGTACGTTCTTCGACAGTCAGTTCGGTGATTTCTTCAGGAATCAGATCACCAAGTTCGAGACCTGCCTGATAGATCGCTGTCAGTTTTTGAGTCTGGAGAATTTCGTGCGACTGATCCGAGACGATCGCGAGCGCGAACCGACTCATCCCCGCTTCCGCTTCCTGCAGCGGCACAACTTGAACACGATAATACTGCTTGTCGGAAATCTTCAGCGTCGCCGACGCCGAACAACCTGAGGCCATGACGGTATGAATCGGGCAGGATTCATCGTCAATGATCTCGTAGGTTCCGCCAAAAATCTCGTAGAACTGACGGTTTAGAAAGACACTGATTTCCGGCGCAATCTGCCGGACATTCTCGGTATGCCACAGAATCGTCAGTTTCTCATCAAGAATGAACAACCCCTGAGGCAGCGACGAGAGGACCTGATCAATCAGCCCGACTGCAATCTGTTCACTGCGATTGCGCGTCAGATGCAAAACTCCGGCGAGCTCTTCCTGTCCGATCGCAGAAAGAATTTCCGCAACATTGACAGCGGGCACGAAACGCGCCTGCACCACGCCATCCGTCCCTGGGATAGAATCCTGGCGCAATTCGACGGCATCGCTGCCAGCGATACGGACGCTTTGTCCGGGAATTAAATAAGCCTTACCTGAAGTCACTCTACTGCTTTCCGCATGGAAGGGCCACATCTTCTTTGCCCACGACGATTGTCGAGGCCGAACCCGTTCCTGTTCGTTGTTCGCCCGATCCTGGGCGGTGGTGCTCCTTGCGTCATTCGACGGACTCAGGTACAGCCGAGGCGAAGAAATTTACTTTCCTTCGACACAGGCTATTCCGTTAATTTTAGTGCAGTCGAACTCCACGGGACAAGGGCGTGTTTGACGGATGAGAACTCTTTGACGAATTCAAGCCCGTCGCGCAGGGGGCGGGACGTTATCCCATTCGTTTGACCGACGCCATGGAAATTTTCATCCCGGGACCCGTGTTGCAGGATTTTCCAGACGGCTTGAAGTGTCTGTCTATATAAATGCTTGCAGACCAATTCATCTTGGCAGGCATCTGTCAACAAGCGACAATCTTTAAAACAACTGTTAAACGCAGCTTCGCCTCGCCCAGAGACAATGCGACGGCTCACCCTCAGGCGGTTTCCAAAACTCGACCTTTTAAAGTAAGGCTTACATCCATGGACGTCCCCTCATCAACCATCTTCAACGCGTCGACCTTTTCTCGAACCATCGCCGCAATCATTTTCAGCGGAGCACTTTGGCTACTCATCACCTCGACAACTACCGCCCAGAACGCTTTTCCTACGACAACCAATACACAAGCAGCCCCACCCATTACTACTCTTGAAGCCGACGTCTTCCAGACTCTCGGCTCCTTCTCTGGTGCGCACCTTTACTCGACTTACATAGCCATCGGCTCCGTCGCTGACTGCTACGTCGGCCAGACCTACAAAGCGGATAAAGTCCAAAGCATGATGGCATCGATCGATAAAATCTGTCTCACGCTGAAATCGCAGCTGGAGAAGATTGAACCCAAACTTGCCGCAGCCCAGGATAAAAAATCTACTCGCGAGATTATCGAAACCCTCGGCCTGCTTCAGTTGGAAGCCCAGCAACTCTCCCAATTCACCCGCTCCAACACCGAGGCCGACTTCCGGGCCTACGAGCAAACTCGCACCAATGTTTGGCCCAAAATCCAATCGATCCTCGGCCTGAAGTAATTCCCTTTTAGGCGTACGTGGGTGTAAGTCCCCTTCTCCCTAGGCTCTCTATCGTTGTCACGGCGATCACGTTTTTCAGGCTGTCTTGAAACGAGCACAAAAAAAGCCCTGAGTGTTCACTCAGGGCTTTTTTTCAGGACGACGTGACGTTGTTATTAAAACAGTGTCACTCTAGTACGATCAGTTGTTGTGGAACGACCTGCCTGGATTAATTCCAAATGATGCAGGTGTCAGGTTTGAATTCATACCAGTCCTGTGTCTTGTCGCCTCGGTACTTCAGCAGGTAAGTATCAGTCACTTAAGCCTGAGGCAGATTTCCGAAGCGTTTGTCTCGTTCAAAGACAACTGGGCTTAGGTCTTCGAGTTACATGCGTTGCAGAAGGAGTCAATTTCTTGACCGACCTTTTCCTTCGCATAGCCATAGCGTTCCTGGATCTTGCCGGCGAGTTTCTCGCGATTACCGTTGATTTGCGTGAGCTCATCATCGGTCAGCTTTCCCCATTGCTTTTTGGCTTCACCCTTAACCTGTTTCCAGTTGCCTTCGACTTGATCCCAGTTCATGACGAACTCCATTTTCGATTAACGTCTTTGGTGTGTCTCAACATTCGATGTGTGTTCAAAGTTGCTGATCGTCTTGTTGATGAGATAGATGATCGCAAAGCCGATGCCAATCATCATGACAAAGTCCTTAGTCATTGAACCAAAAGCAATTAAGGCCATTTATCCAACTGGCTTTTTTGTCTTGCAGAACAGCAAATGAGCGATGACCAAACGACTCCGTACGTTCATTGATCGTCATGATCGAAAGTCGCGCGAACAAACTCAGAACGTCATCCCGCCGCTAAGCATCAAGCCCGAGTCCAGCGAAAACACGTCGTCGGAATACCGAAACAACATCTCGCGATCAAAAACATACCCGACATCAAAGGTCAGCGTACTCTTTTCTCCTTCAAGCCTGCACCCCAGCAGCGCCCGGTAATCCGCCATCTGCACCATCTCATCTCCGCCGGTCACTGTCGACTTGATCTGATACGCCTCCACATGATACGCAAGCCCCATCGTCAACCAGAACTTCGTATATTCCGACTCATACAGACACGCTCCGATTTCAGGATGCGGATAAACCATGTGCAGATAGAAATCAGGCCCCGGCGTCCACGTAAACCCCGCATGGGGCAAAACGATCGCATCGACTCGATCCCAGTAGAAAGCACCATAAACCAGATGCAGGTCTTCCGAGATCCGCATGATGTTGTAGAGATCGATGTCGAACATCCAGGCATCGGAATTCATGTTCGCCCGCATGTCAGCAGCAAACTGCGGAGTGACGCTGAACCCAAACCCGCCGTCTTTGTCTGCTGCAGCTCCGAACGCCACCGGAAAGGCAAATCGAAACACATTCGGCGGCAGTTCAGGCGTTCCTGGGCCTGTCCACTCGCGATAACTGAAGAAGGGGAGCGTCGTCTGATCAAGCGGCGCAAGAACTGTTGGATTGTTGCTGTCGATATCGTATCCCAGATCCAGTTCGAAGATCTGCAGACTTCCCCCGTTGTTCCCGTTTCTGTCTTTCACATCCGACGGGAAAATGAAGCGAAAGTCATCTCTCGTTATCCCTTGAAAGACATCTGCGACTTCTGCATCCGGATTGTCGAGGGAGATCATCGGGCCAGCAATATCGGCCTCCATCAGTGGGACGTCGGCCACGCCCAGATCAGGGCTGGCGGTGAATGAGCCAGATGCCTGTTCTACGGCCGGCTCATTGGGAAATTCAGCCACCGGAGGAACAGTCGACTGCAGAGCAGACTCGAAGCCCGAACTCGGCTGATAAATCGTTTCCTGCGCGACAGAGATATTCACTCCGGCCAGCATCAGCGCAGCAGTCAGTAACGCATGATGTCTCATGGAGAGCTCAAAGTGATTGAGAGAGGGGAGGAGAGGCGGATACGAAAGGAGTCTGGTCTCACACTGTCCCTTCTCCCTTGAGGGGAGAAGGTGTCAGCGCTTCGCTGACGGATGAGGGTGGGGTGAGGCACTATTTGACCTGCAATTCAAATAAAACATCACTCTTCGCAGGGTCTACTTTGCGTACTATTTTTCGAGTAGAACTGGCCTTAGAACCGGATACCGCCACGCAGCATCAGGCCCGGATCTGTATCGAAATCCGCTGTCGATTCCTGGCGTCGGAACTCTGCTTCGCGGCCAAAGACGACACCAACTTCAACAAAGTGCGAAAGATAGCCATTATCGCCACGCAGACCGACGAACGCTCGCCAGTCTTCGAGTTGGATCTGGTCCTGATAGTCCGTCGGGTCTATCGTGACCTGATAGGATTCGACATGATATTCAGCTCCGGCGTAGAACCAGGTAGGCCCTGTAAACCAGTTTCCGACGAAGACATCGACGCGTGGATTCGGGAAGACCAGTCGCCATTCCCAGTGCTGATTCGGCGTCCAGATCAATCCCCCGTAAGGCAGGATGATCTGATCAACGCGATCCCAGTAAAGTGCTCCCACGGTCCAGGTCAGATCCTGTGACTGCTGGAAGAACAACTTGATGTCTGCATCGAACATCCAGCCATCCGAATTCAGATTCTCTTTGAAGTCTGAAGCGATCTGTGGCTTGAATCCGAGTTGAGCCGTCCACGGACCATGTTTGGGAGTCGTCAGTTCGACACCCGTCGCGAATCGAAACACGTTTGGCGGCAGGTTCGGAGCCCCTGGACCGTTCCACTCGCGGTAATTGAACTCGGGCGAAATCTTCCAGATGTAACCCTGGCCACCCTGAGTGACGTAGTCCTTGATGATATCCAGTTCAAAGACAGCCATATCGCCGGTATCAACGCCATTGCTCTCCGTGCCAGATCCGAAGATATAGCCCGCTTCAATACGGTCCGTCCAACCGAATCGATACGGCTGTGCCCCGTTCAGTCCATAGCTCGCCATGGGGGCACCGCCGTAAGGTCCGTATGGGCTGGCAGCCGAAAGCGGGTTCTGTGTCATGAAGGGATCATACGTCGGCGCCGTCGGCTGAGCGTAAAACGAGTTCATTCCGTTTGAAGGGTAAGGCTGTCCCATCGGTGGCTGATAAGCTGTCGGAGTCGCTGTGAAACCAGGCCCCATGCTGTCTGCATAAATCTGATCAGACATGCCATTCCCGCCACCTGGAAAGAATGGATCTGCTGACTGCCCGCGAATCGCAACTTCGAACGGACTGGTGGTCGGATAGATCGTCTGTCGTGTCTCAGGAGCCGCTGCCAGAGTGGTGGCAGCGATCAGGCAAAACAAGGTTGTCACGGCGGTGATCCTGATCGAGAAATGTACCCGACGTCCTGGTTTGACTCCTCATGAGTGGCACCATTGGGTCGGTCGGATGTGGCGCCCATCACATGACATAGTCCTGCCTGGGCGTCAACAAGGTGCGGGAATATCCAGAAATCTCAGAATTTCGTCAACATCAACTCAAGTTTCTGGCCCGTCCTGCCGAAAGCCCGCCGTTTTCGCCCGGCAATATAAGCGTTTTGTATGTTGTAAGTTCTACAACATACCGCACAGATCTTCACATCCCACGCGCCGCCTCTTGTTGATCTCCTGCTTCTCCAATAAAAGCTCGACAAATTCTCAACTATACCCGCCTTACAGTCGATTTTAGTGATAACCGTAAGAACCGGTAGAACCGGCAAACTTTACCTACCTTGAATCACACGTCTCTCTCAACTCACCCGTAGCGACACTATCAACCTGCATATCACCCGCCCGGTCAGCCTTGGGCAGCGGTATGTTTCAGAGTCTGTTTGTTGCTGGAGCCCTCCATGAACGTACCATTCAGATCACTTCTGACTGTCTTGGCGCTTTCGACCTCTGCGTACCTCTTAACCGCAGCATCCAAGGTCGGGGCTCAGGAAGAAGGACGCGTGAAGATGAATCAGTCGTCGCCGACGACTGGCACTCCGCACGTCATCGGAACCCCTTACGAGGACGGAGGTTCAGCCAAAATAGGCTCCTCCGGCTCAGCCAAAGTCGGTTCATCCGGTTCTGCCAGGGTCGGTTCGCCGTCCCCTGCTCCTGCTGACGAAAGATCAGCCATGATCGGAGGATACTCCGGTCGTGCCACCGTTGGTGGACCTGCTCCATACGCTTCTGCCAACGTCGGAGGTGGCAACGGTTCCGCATCCGCGTCGGTCAACGTACCTCAAAGCTGGTACGTTCCACCCTCTGCGGTCAACCAGGATACCTATCCAGGGATCGGGTACCGGACCACAGAAGATCCGTTCGAGTACAAGCTTCGCCTCGACAAACGCGTCGGTGGCCTGCAAGGCTATGAGAACGGCTACACGAACCTGGGTGCCTTCCTCCCATTCGGGAATGGAGATAACAGCCTGTGGTTCGCCGATATCCGTGCCATGATCACCGATAACGGAAAAGCCGGTGCCAACCTCGGCTTCGGTCACCGTTATTACATGGACGAACTCGACGCCGTTCAAGGCTTCTCGTTCTGGTACGACTACGACGATGGCCATCGTGGCGATGCAAACAGCCAGATCGGTCTGTCTTACTCTCTCTACACTCGCTACTGGCGAATCAATGCCAACGGTTACATCGTCACCAGTGACGACAACCAGATCGTTTCCTCGGGAATCTTTGGCAGCCCGTTCTACGTCAACGACAACATCGGTCTCAACCGTCTGAACACTCAGGAAACGGCTTATAGCGGTGGAGAAGTTGAAATCGGCGGCCCAATGCCATTGCTCGGTCGATACGGCGTCGATGCTTACGTCGGCGTTTACGGTCTGACAGCTCAGGGCGGTGAAGACGCCATCGGGGTCAAAGGTCGCTTCGAAGCTCAGATCAACGAAGACCTGACGATTAGCGGTACTGCCACTCAAGACCGCGTCTTCGACAACAACTACCAGCTCGGTATCATGTATACCTTCCCCAAGAACTTCACGCCAAGCCGCTGGTTCCGTCAGCGTAAAGTCTACGAAGCCATGGCTTTGGCTGACCGCCGCGATTACCGCGTCAAAATCAACCAGACTCAGTTCACCACCACCGAACTGCTGATCAATCCAGCAGACGGCGATCCATTCCGTGTCGCTCACATCATTCCACCAGAAGGTGTCGGGCAGGGAGTCATTCCAGGCGGGACAGGTCGCATTGAAGACCCATACCTCTCTCTGGCATCTTATAACGGTGCAGATGAAGCCCTTCGTCAACAATACGACATCATCATGGTCAGTCAGCCAAACGTCGACGATCCAGGTGTCAACCTGACTTCAGGAATCACGATCTTTCAAAACCAACGACTCCTCAGCAACAATGGCCTGACCAATCTGGTGGAATCAACCGTTGGAACATTCGCCCTGCCTGATACGGGCTTCGGATTTGGAATCACTCCGATCCTTACGAACGCTTTCGAAGACGCGAATAACAACGGCGTTCTTAACCCAACCGAAGATCAGGATCTTAACGGTGTCCTCACTCGAGGCGAAGATCGAGACGGCGATGGGCTCCTTGATGTCGGCGAAGATGTTAACGGCAACGGACTGCTTGATCTCCACCGTGCAGTCGTCGTTATCGATCCTTCATTCACCGTTGCTCAAAACTCACTCACAGAGATCCGTGGCTTCGTCATTGATGGCTCGAACGCCGGCACCGCCTTCCCAGGTGGTGAACTCAACGACGGAATCGCTTCTCACCGTGATCCAAACGGTAACGGAATCCTCGATCCAAACGAACGCATCACTGGCTTCCTGATTCATGACAACACGATCCGCAACGTCAAAGACGGTATCAATCTGGCAACCCGTGGTACGAGTCACGAAGACGTCGATTTCGATGGTAAGCTTGACACCGTCAACGAGGACGTCGACGGCGACAACAAACTCGACCTCGTCGCCGAAGATACCAACGGCAACGGGCTCCTCGACATTGGTGAAGACCTTGATGGCGACGGAGTGCTCGATATCGCTGAAGACACTGACCTCGATGGTAACCTCGATATCGTCGAAGACCTCAACGCAGACGGTATTCTCGACATCGGTACCGAAGGCATCATCCAGAACAACATCATCATCGGAAACAACTTCCAGTCAAACCGTGGTATCCTCATCGATCACTCGTTTGAGTCACTCCTCATGCGAATTGCCAACAATCAGGTTGGTGGCTTCCGTGGTGAAGATGCCAACGGCAACGGGATTCTCGATGCCGGTGAAGACAACAACGGCGACGGTCTGCTCGATAGTGGGATCGGTATCGAAATCATCAATACCGCCAACGGAACAACCTCGAACATCTTCGCCAACAACCTCGCGGGCACAAACCCCGACTACGCAAACTACGGTATCTTCAACAACACCCTCTGGCGTAGCGAAGACATCGACGGCGATGGTCGTCTCGACAGCGATGAAGACACCAACAACAACGGTATCCTCGATGGTGCAGAAGATGTCGACGGCGACGGTCGCCTGGATGTCGACGAAGACCGCGATGCCAACGGCCTGATCGATCTCATCTCCAACGGCAGCGGCATGCGTCTGGTTACTCAGAACTTGACTGGTGACGATGCTGGATTCTTCGTTGACTTCGTCGGGAACGACGCTTCGAACTCACGTGATGAACTCGGAGCCGGACTCAGCGTCCTCTCAACCGGAACTCAGGCGAACTTCGAGTTCGACTTCTTCACCGGCAACCAGTTCAATAACAACCTCGGTGACGGTGCTCTCATTGTCGCTGATAACCCAGGAACTGTACGCTTCAATACGATTATCTCGGGCAACGAATTCATCGGAAACGGTTACTTCGTCGACGACCGTGATCGCGACGGAGCAACTGATGGTGTCAACGATGTCAATCTGGTCAACACCCAGGATATCGATGGTGACGGAGCCCCAGGTGGCGACGGTCTCCGCATCGTCTCAACCGGTGCAGGTTCGCAAGTCTTCATCGCTGGGATCGGCGATACGACCTCGACGAACTCCAACACCTTCTCTGGTAACCGCGATGATGGTCTCCAACTCGACGCCACCGACTCGGCTATTCTCTCCGAGTTTGGGGTTAGCGGCACCATCTTCATCTTCAACAACACGTTTAACAACAACGGCGATGACGGGATGTTCGTCAACCTCGACAACGCCGAAACCAACATCTCCTTCGGTCTGGCAACAGACAACACCCTCGGAAACAGCTTCACGAATAACGGGACCGAGTCTGACCTCGGAAACGGTCTGACCCTTTACGGTCAGAACAACTCCGTGATCAACGGGGGGATCTATGGCAATACCTTCACTGCCAACGCAGGAACCGGTTTGTACATTGGCCTCGAATCAGGTTCGATCCTCGGAGCAGATTACCAGATTGTGGAAAACACGATGACCCTCAACGGTCTCGATGGCTTCCAGCTGAATATGGATAATGCCTCCTCCGATGGCCTGCTGCTGGCTCTCAACGATGCCTCAGGCAACGGTCGTAACGGGATGAACTTCCTCATGCAGGATTCAAGCCTCACGGATTACACCATCATCGGGAACACCATCAACAACAACGGTAATCTTACGGTTCCAGGTCCTGGTGGTTTCACGATCGATCTCGCCTTCACTGGGACTTTCACTGCCGCTCAAACAGCTGCCTTCCAGAATGCAGCCGCTCGCTGGGCTGAAATCATCATCGGCGACTTGCCAGATGTTGATATCGGAGGCGGGACAATCATCGACGACGTTCTCATCTCTGCCGAAGTCGTCGACATCGACGGCCCCGGTGGTATCCTCGGACAAGCTGGCCCGACAGCTGTTCGTGCTGACGGAACCTTCATCCCATTCCAGGGACAGATGCAGTTCGATTCAGCTGACCTGGCAGAACTCGAAGCCAGTGGTCAACTGACCGACGTCATCCTCCACGAAATGGGCCACGTCCTCGGACTCGGCACGATCTGGGATCTCAAAGGTCTGCTTCAGAACCCAAGTAACGGAGACGGTGTCACTGATACCCGCTTCACAGGTCCTAATGCAACCGCTCAATACAACGCCATCTTTGGAGTCGCAGGAACAAGTACACCTGTTGAAAACTCTGGTGGACCAGGAACTGCAGACGGCCACTGGCGTGAGGCAACTCTCCAGAACGAACTTATGACCGGCTTCCTGAATGCTGGTGTCAACCCGATCAGCCGAATCACTGTCGGTCAGTGGGAAGACCTCGGATATGTCGTCGACTACACCGCTGCTGATGCCTACACGGCACCAATCGTCGGAGGTGGTGCAGGTCGTCCCACGATCAACATGAACCGCTTCGAAGATTACGCAGGACCTGTCACCCAGACAGCCACCCTGAATAACTTCTTCGTCTCACCTGCTCTTGTCCCAGATCCAGGTAGTGTCGGAAACGGTATCCACTTCGATCAGACCAACGGTGTTGCAACGGGTGCAATCCTTCAGAACACCATCAATGGCAACGCAGAATATGGTATCAGTACCAACCTGCATGGAACTGCGAACTTCACGCTCGCTCAGTTCGAGGCCAACGACATCACCAACAACGGTCTGGGTGGTATCAACGTCATCGCAGAAGACGACTCAGTCTACAACGATACGACCTTCACCAACAACAATGTCTCTGACAACGGCGGCATCGGTTATCACATCGACGCCACTGACAATGCAGATATCAACCTCAACATCAATGGCACAACTCTGAGCGAGTTCAATAACAACGTCGATGCCGGTATCGGTCTTGAGTTTGCTGGTAACTCAACGGGAACCATCAACATCAACAACGTTATCATCAGCGGCACAACCAACGGAGCCGACACTGCCTTCGCTGGCGATGGTATTGGAATTATCACCAATGGCAACGCTTCGATCGATGTGCTCCAGATTGGTCAGAACGGAACTCCATCAGCCGTCAATACGCTGATCGAAGAGAACGCCGGGAATGGTATCTTCATCTCAGCCAACTCGAACTCCGAAATCGTTGACCTCGACATCGAGAACGTCATCACCAGAAACAACAGCCTTGATGGTATCCAGATCTCATCAGGTGGTGTGGCTGACATGGCGGATGTCCTGATCGATCGCAACCTGATCGATGGCAACACGATCAACGGTATCGACATCGAGTTGTTCGCAAACGATGCCACCGCTGCTTCGCTGAACTTCGTCATCACCAATAACGAAATCACCGACAACGGCTCGAACGGTATCGACTACCTGGCATCAGGCAGTACGAATAGCACGATCCGCATCGGCTCAACAATCGTCGGTGGCGGTGACCCACTCAACCCCAACGAAGCGGGTGAGAACATCATCACCGGAAACGGTCTTGATGGGATCAATATGATCGTAGAAAGCCTTGCTCAAACCGACGCCATCATTCGCGGTAACACCCTCACCGGGAACAATGGAAACGGTATCGATCTCTTGACTCAACGTGGAATCGCCAACTTCACACCGATCAGTCTCGATGTGGACATTGAAGGAAACTACGTCGCCGAGAACGGTATCAACGGTTTGAACTTCGGATCATCTGTTAACGAGCCACTCGCCGGTGATGCTCCAGACCTCCTGGTCACAATCAACAACAACTACTTCGTTGATAACGAGTTGAACGGGGTCGCAGGCTTCGTCACAGGACGCGGTCAGGTTCAGGTCGACGACATGAGTGACAACATTGTTGACGGGAATACACAGGATGGTCTCAACATCACGACGAACGGAACCCTCGATCCGCTCTTCGCGACGAACCTGAACTCCATCACCTTCAACAATATCCAGAACAACACCTTCAACGATAACGGCCGCAACGGGGTCTTCATTAACACGCTGAACCCGCTCGGAATCTTCGCTGACGGAACGATCACCAGTACCGGTACTGTCACTGCAACTTTCCTGGATAACGAAATCGCATCCAACGGTGCTAACGGATTCTACATCCTCAACACCAACAACAACGATGTGAACGTCACGATCGGGGAAACAGTCGCAGGAGCATCCCGCATCATCGACAACGACGCCAACGGAGTCCGAGTCGAGAATAATGCTGGAGCACTCCTGACAGACAACGACATCAACATCACCATCACAGAAACCGACATCATCGGCAACGGACGCGATACAGCACTCGCCGACAACGATCGAATCGGGGTCTACCTCCTGGTCGGTACTAGCGGCGGTCAAGCTGTTGTCGATGCCACCGATCCTGAGAACGTCCTCCTCCAGTCTGCTGGTGGTGAGATGATTGCAGATATCCGTGACAACGTGATTCTGGGTAGCGGTTCAATCGACTTCGTTGCTGAATCGTTCATCGCAACTCCAGATCCACCAGAACTGCAGCCTGGTAACTTCATCCTCGATCCGAAAGCACGCCTCGGCTTGCAACTCACCGGTAACACCGGGGGATCGATCGACGTGACTCGATTCGGAGCCTTCTATGATAACGCCGATCAGTTCAAATCGAACCCGATGATCTACAACGGTGGCCTTTCGGACGGAACATCACGACGTCGTAACGCACAGCGTAACGATGGTAACCTCCTGGCTTACTTCACCGATACCGTCGATGGTGATCCAGCTCCGGTCCAGAACGCCAACGGAACGACGACCTTCGAAGTCGATCCAAACAACCCTCCAGTGGCAATTGCCTATCCGAACCCACAATTCGTCGGTCTGTTTGCGGAAGTCAACTTCCTCACAGGCGGAGTCGCAGGTCAGGAACGAGGTATCATCAGCTACAACAACGGCGTCTACATTGTCAACACGGTTGGCGTCGTCGGTGGTGAACAGTTTAGTGTCGACTTCTTCAACGTCTCCGGTATTGGTCTGAGCACCTTCCGTACGACCGAGTCGTCAGTCACTGTTAATAACTCCTTCACCAACGTGATCTCTGACTTCACCGATGCTGTTGACCTCGGACCACAAGTTGGACCAGGTTCTGCAGACCCAGGCCTGTCGATTGTTCCTGTTGACTTCACTTGGGAAACTCTCCAACCGTTCCCACCAACCTTCAACCCATAATCTGACTGAATACGATTCGTCTCCTAAACCGCCGCCGTCAGCCTCCAGCTGACGGCGGTTTTTTTATTGACTTCCTCACCCACCACTTTACTGAGTTCCCAACGGATCACTCTGCCGATGGACGATGAACAAGACCCTCCCCTGGAACATCCTTGCGTCGTCTGACGAATCCCGGACAAACAAGATTCACCTCAGAGTGATACAAAAATAAAAACCGCCGCCAGCATCAAGCTGACGGCGGTATTTTTAATGCGCCAGTCGTATCTCTTCGGATGCCCGAGTCACGTCATCGGCTTCCAAATTCACGCCAACAAATCCTTCACCGCATCCCGCTCTGCAACCAGTTCATCCAAAGTCGCTTTGATCTTTGCCTGGGCGAACTCGTCGTGTTTCTGATCCTGAATGATGCTCCAGGTGGTTCCATTGGAAGTGAGCGGGAACCCGAAGATGATGCCCTTCGGAATTCCGTAGCTGCCATCTGAGCAGACCGCGGCAGAGAAGGATTCTCCTTTCGCGGTCGGTCGGACGACGCTCTTGACGGTATCCAGAGCCGCATTGGCAGCAGACGCAGCAGAAGACGCACCACGGGCTTCAATGACTGCAGCTCCGCGCTTCTGCACAGTCGAAATGAAATCACCTTGCAGCCAAGCATGGTCCTTGATGACTTCAGTGACAGGCGATCCATTGATGGTCGCGTGGTAGAAGTCAGGGTATTGAGTCGCGGAGTGATTGCCCCAGATGTTCATGTTTTTGACAGACGCGATTGGTGTCCCAGCCTTAATGGCAAGCTGGCTGACGGCGCGGTTCTGGTCGAGACGGGTCATCGCATACCAGCGATCAGCTGGGATCTCGGGAGCCGAGTTCATCGCGATCAGGCAGTTGGTATTGCAGGGGTTACCGACAACCAGGATACGGACATCCTTGGCGGCAGCCGCCTGGATGGCTTTCCCGGTGCTGGTGAAGATCGGTCCGTTGATGCGGACAAGGTCGCCACGCTCCATTCCTGCTTTGCGAGGCACTGAGCCCACGCAGAGCACCCAGTTGCAGCCAGCGAACGCAGCTTCGAGATTATCAGAGCCGAACTTCTCGACCCCGACCAGCGTGGGGAACGCACAGTCGTCGAGTTCCATGTGAACGCCGTCGAGGGCTTTCATGGCCTGTGGCAGTTCAATCAAATGCAGAATGACCGGCTGTTCTGGTCCGAAGACTTCGCCCGACGCGAGACGGAAAATGAGTGCATATCCAATCTGACCGGCGGCTCCGGTCACGGCAACACGAATAGGGGCTGGCATTTTCGAGAATCCTTTGGAGAAAAAATGTGGCTCAACAGCTTTCATTATGAACGGTCAGGCCCAAAGACGCAAAGCAATGGCAGCATGCCAGTCGAAGCATTTCGAGACTCAAGCAGCAGGCGGATTGTCAACGACTTCAAATGACTGCTGAATTTCGAGTGGAATCCGGACCGGCCGGTTCTTTGTGATATCGATCATGATCCAGTTTGTCGACGCAGTCAGGAGAAGCGCGCCGTCGGAGACTCTTTTGACCATGTACTTGCGAGTCGATGAAATCTTTAGCATGTCTGCGATCCAGGTCGTGAGCATGATCTCATCCCCTTCAAAGGCCTGCTGGTGATACTCGATGATGTGAGTCTTCGAAACCCAGGTGACGCCTAGCTCACGATATCGTCTCGTCGACCAGCCTTGAGCAGATGAGTGAGCGAGAGCAGCGTCCTGCATCCATTGGACGTAGACGACGTTATTGACATGGCGATTCGGATCAAGGTGGGAGGAGTCGACGCGGATGGGGTATTCAAAGACAGCGGGCATGGTGGAAGCCGGAAACTTGTGTTGGGTGCATGCAGTGATCCTACGAGCCGATCGTAACTACCTTGTCTGACCGTGGCGAGGTGAGCATGATCAACTTCACGGAATGCCTCCTCTCCCGGGAGGGCGAGGCTCCGTCCGAGCCGCTGTCCCGCGTTGCAACGCTTCACCAACAAGTCGACTTCAATGACTGTGCTGAATCTCTTCGACTGACATCAGCAGGGTCTCGGCTGACTTTCCTAGAACGGCTTGCCCGGTCCTTCGGGGAAGAGCATGCTGACGCTGGTACGGTCGTGAATCGAGCGGATCGCACTGGCGAACAAATTCGCGACTGAGACGATCTCGATCTTACTCTTGGGATCGCAGGTAATCGGCTCGATCGTGTCGGTGACAAACAGTCGGCTGATCAGCGAGTCCTGGATTTTCTCCACAGTCCCCGGGGCCAGAGCAGCATGCGAAACGGCTGCATAAATCGACTTCGCGCCGCGCTGCTTCAAGGCGTTAGCCATAGAGATCAGCGTGCCGCCGGAAATGGTGAAGTCATCGACGATCAGCGCGTTCTTGCCGTCGACTTCTCCGATGACCTCGAAGATCTCAGCGGACTCCGAGTGATCCTTGCGATGTTTGTTTCCGATGACGACAGGCGCGTTCAGAATCTTCGCGTACGCGGCTGCCCCTTTGGCAAAGCCAACATCCGGCGCACAGACGACAACGTCATCAATGCCATGCTTGCGGACGGCATTGCAGATGACGTAACGACCGTAAAGGTGATCGACGGGGACGCGGAAGAAGCCCTGGATCTGCGGCGAGTGAAGATCCATCATCAGACAGCGATCCGCACCAGCGGCTTCGATGGCGTCGGCGCAAACGCGAGCACGAATCGAAACACGTGGCTCGTCCTTCTTATCTCCCTTGGCATAGCTGAAGTAGGGAATGACCGCAGTGACATTCTGAGCAGAAGCGCGCTTGAGCGCATCGATCCAGAACAACAGCTCCACAAAGTTGTCGTTCACAGGATGGTGCACACCCTGCACGATGTAGCAGTCTTTCCCACGGACGTTTTCGAGAATCCGTGTAAAGACATTGCCATCAGAGAACGTAAGGGTTTCCGTCGGCGTCAGAGGAGTGCCGAGTTCTGCAGCGATTTCAGCAGCCAGACGAGGGTTGGCAGTACCATGGAGAATGGCCAGATCGCCCTGGGGAGCCTGGAAAGGAAACAGACGCGGGCCAGTGTGAGGCGTGATCACGATGAGCCTTGAAGGAAAAGAGCAGCGAAGCATCGCGAAGCCGGTTCGGCTCCACATCAAAACTCCATGATAGCGGTGCTGGCAGTTGGGACAATCTTGACCGCAATCGGTCTTATAAAATCGGTAAAAAGGTAAAACGGTTCATTTTTGGCCATCAGACGACTCGTCACGATGCTGCAAGGCCAAGGAGAGCAGCTTGAGCCGGATTTGAGGTTTGTGGATTAATTGCCCAAAAAATCTCAATAGCTGGATTGCGTGTGTAATTTCTGCCCATTATAGTGAGTCGCGTTGGATCTGTTTCGCTTGCAGTTCACTTCAAGGATGGCCCTTTCTTCTGGCTGATGATTGGCCTCGATGACATCCGCTCCGTTTATTTCTGGGGAATTCCGACGCACGGTCGACGACCGTTTCCGTTTGACCATTCCTGATGAATTTGCGGACGATGTGATTGATGAAGAGGGGAACTCGATTCTGGTCAAGGAAAGACACGGATGTCTGAGTTTGTGGCGCGCATCGACCTGGCAGAAACGCATGGACGACGGCCTCACGCTCCTCAAGCAAAAGATTCAATCTGGTCGAATGGACCAACGCTGGAACGATGTGCAGCAGCTGGGACGCTTGCTGTCCACTCGTCAGACGACCGTCAAACTGGCACAGAAATCACGCCTGTTGCTTCCCGACAGCTTTCGGGATCTGCTGGCGCTTCCCGAGTCGAGGGAAGTAGTGCTGGTCGGAGCAGTCATTTGTCTCGAGATCTGGTCTCCCGAGGCCTGGCTCGAAACGCTCAAACAAGAAATGCCCAAGTTTACGAACTTGTTCGACGATCTGACGAATTGATCGCCCGGGCCTTATGGAGCCTGGCCACTCAGGACTATGTCGACGCGATGAGTGCATGCAGCATGCATCCGTCGGAAATCTCCAAACACAGTGTTCTTGCCATACAAAGTGTCTTTCAGGAGAGCTCATCAGGAGTGTAAGAGGCGTGCGACTCACTCAGTCATCACCATCCCGATCCCCTGAATCCCCACGGATGGAAGTCGCGGCACGGATGCCACCGTTTTTTACACTCCTGATGGCACCTGAGAGAACCTGCGACCAAGTTCTCATAATCAAGCAGAACCAGTATTGGCCTTTATCGCCGGTCGCGATATTTGCAATCACAATGCTTTAATCAACGCATGTCTTCGAGCGGTCGCGACACAAATGGCTTGTCCGTCTTAAAACGAATGATGCCGCCATCAACGGTGTATTCGCCAGCGATATAAATTTCGTGAGGGCTGGAGAGATACCAGGTCGATTCTCCGGGAGTTGACGGATCAAGGGAGATGAACATCACCTTGACGTCTTCATTTCGAAATTGCCAGCCGATGCTCGGTGCATGACGCATCACGAACCCTTGCTTACCGCCATACATCTTTCCGAGAACTGGATCATGGTAGTAATCGTCCGTTATGCCAACTTTGATATTAAGCGCATTGAGTCGCTTCGCGTACTCGGTACATTCCTCGGCGAAATGCTGGCAGGTCCACTGGTAGTCGATCGAAGGGATGATGACAACGATGGTGACAAGACCAAGAACGGCAGTCGATACATAGGATGCTGCAGCACGCATCCCCTTAGACTTCAAAAGCCGAAGTGTGGCCACCGCAATGGTCACCACGAGGCAAATCAACAGTCCGGCATAAGAGAGTAAAGGCAGCGAGAGAAGAGCCCTGGCATTTTTCGTTACGATCCTTGCGGACATGTCTGCTTCGATGCCAATCAGATCCCCGGGAGCAATTTTCTCCGGCAGCGAGAAATCCACCTTACGCCAAACAGCCAGCACACTTGGGATGGTCTGAAAGTAAATGGGGATAGTCGGGAAAAAGATAACGAGCGATGCCAAGCTGATTAGAAGTATTACGACGAGGAAATTTCGCCTATGCATTCAATGTCTCACTAGAGTTACAGGACAATCCAGTGAACGGCATTGAGAATCGCTTGGATCAAATAGAAGCCAAATGATTATTATCTACTTGGCAGCAGACAACAGCACCTCCTCCGCCGCGGCGATCGTCATCGCGATATCCTCATCGGTATGCAACGCGGAGACAAACAGCGCCTCAAACTGGCTGCACGGCAGATAGATGCCGCGGTTGAGCATGCCGTGGAAGAATTGGGAGAAGAGTTTCGTGTCGTTGTTTTTCGAAACGGCGTAACTGGTGACCGGGTTGCTGTTGAAAAAGAGCGTGAGCATACTGCCGACCTGAGCGATCTGGTGCGGAATGTTGGCAGCCGCAGCTGCACCGGCCAAGCCGTCCGCGAGGCGCTTGGAGATCTCGGCCAGTCTGGGGTAAGGGTTCTGTTGTTTGATGAGTTCCAACATCGCAATGCCGCAACTCATCGCGACGGGATTTCCGGACAGCGTCCCCGCCTGATAGACTGGACCGACCGGCGAGACCGTTTCCATGATCTCCTTACGGCCGCCATACGCGCCGACCGGCATGCCGCCGC
>SXPC01000129.1 GCA_005778225.1 Planctomyces sp.
TGCGTGAGGTCGTTGGTGCCAAAGCTGAAGAACTCGGCCGAAAGGGCAATCTGATCGGCACGAACGGCGGCACGAGGAACTTCGATCATCGTACCAACCATGTAGTTGATCTCGACGCCCTTTTCCTTCATGACTTGAGCAGCGACTTCCTTGACGATCTTCGCCTGGTTGTCGAGTTCGGTCTTGAAGCCGACCAGCGGCACCATGATCTCTGGCAGGACGTCGATGCCTTTCTTCTTGACATCGCAAGCCGCTTCGAAGATGGCCCGGGCCTGCATTGCAGTGATTTCCGGGTACACGATCCCCAGTCGGCAGCCGCGGTGACCCAGCATCGGGTTGGCTTCTTTCAGCTCTTCGACGCGACGGACGATGGCATCCTTGCTCGTGCCGGTCATGTCGGCCAGCTTATGAGCCAGTTCCGGCTGCTCATGCAGGTGATGCTCAGACAGGAACTCGTTGAGCGGCGGATCGAGCAGACGGATCGTAACAGGGCGTGGTCCCATTTCGGTGAAGAGAACCGTGAAGTCTTCGCGTTGGAATGGCAGCAGCTTGTCGACAGCCTTCTTGCGATCTTCGGTGTTCTCAGCCAGGATCATCTCTCGGATCTCATCCAGGTGAGAGAAGAACATGTGCTCGGTACGACACAGACCAACCCCTTCAGCTCCAAAAGCAACTGCCTTGGCAGCATCTTCCGGTTCTGCGTTGGCACGAACCTTCAGCTTACGCTTTTCATCGGCCCATTCCATCAGTTGAGCATAACGCTGATACATCGGAGCATCAGCAGGCTTCTTCGTCTTGGTGATCAGAACTTCGATGATCTCTGATGGAGACGTTTCGACCTTACCTTCGAAGACTTCGCCAGTAAATCCGTCGATTGAAATCCAGTCGCCAGCCTTCAGAACCTTCTCGCCGACGGTGACCGTCGCCGTGTGGTAGTCGACTTCCAGAGCCTGACAACCGACGATACAGACCTTACCCATCTGACGGCTGACCAGAGCAGCGTGCGAGCTCGCACCGCCGAACGCCGTCAGAATTCCCTTGGCAATCTTCATCCCGCGAAGGTCTTCCGGGCTCGTTTCGCGACGAACCAGGATCAGCTGGCAGTTCGGATCTTTCTCGAAGATCGCTTCGGCATCCGCAGCGTGGAAGCAGATCTGACCAGTCGCAGCACCAGGACCAGCATTGATCCCGACAGCCAGCAGCTTGCCAGCTTCCTGAGCCTTCTTCTTCGTCTTAGGATCGAAGATCGGCTGCAGCAGCTGGTTCAGGTCGTCAGCAGGAATACGCTTCTTCGTGAGAGCCATTTCCTTGGTGATGAACCCATCGTTGACCATATCAACGGCCAGACGCACAGCCGCGAAACCGGTTCGCTTGGCGTTACGGGTCTGAAGCATCCAGACCTTCCCTTTTTCGATCGTGAACTCGATGTCCTGCACATCTTTGTAGTGCGTTTCGAGTTTGATCCCGATATCAGTCAGCTCTTTGAAAGCAGCTGGCATGTCTTTACCCAGAGTCTGCTCGATTCGCAGCGGAGTACGAATACCAGCGACGACGTCTTCCCCCTGAGCATTGATCAGGTAATCGCCATTGAAGCCCGGCTCGCCCATTGAACAGTCGCGTGTCAGACCGACACCGGTCGCACAGTCTTCGCCGAGGTTACCGAAGACCATGGCTTGAACGTTGACAGCAGTACCCCACTCGTGAGGAATGCCGTACTGACGACGGTAAACGATCGCGCGATCGTTCATCCAGCTCTTGAACACGGCGCCCACAGCACCCCAGACTTGTTCCATTGGATCCTGAGGGAAGTCCTGACCAGACTTCTCACGGACCATCTTCTTGAACTGGGCGACAACGTCTTTGAGTTGCTCAGCCGAGAGTTCAGAATCGAACTTCACGCCAGCCTTGTGCTTGACGTTGTGCAGAATCTCTTCGAAGTAGTCTTCTTCTTCCTTCTTCTCAGGACGAACTTCGAGAACAACGTCTGAGTACATCTGAATGAAGCGTCGATAGCTGTCCCAGGCAAACTGAGCATTGCCAGACGCCTTCGCCATGATCTCGACCGTCTCATCGTTCATGCCGATGTTGAGAACGGTATCCATCATACCGGGCATCGATTCGCGGGCACCCGAGCGGCAAGACAGCAGCAGAGGATTCGTCTTGCTGCCGAACTCTTTGCCCATCGCCTTGTTGATCGCGACGATGTTCTCTTCGACTTGCTTCTTCAGCTCAGGCGGATAAGTGCGATCGTTGTCATAGAAGTAGGTACAGACTTCAGTCGTAATCGTCAGACCGGCTGGCACTGGCAGACCAATGCGGTTCATCTCAGCGAGGTTAGCACCCTTACCGCCGAGCAGGTTTTTCATCGTTGCATCGCCGTCAGCCTTGCCGGCACCGAAGAAATATACGTATTTCGTTTCAGCCATCGTCCTTAAATCCTGCCTTGAAGTGAGAAAGAGAAAGCTGACCCGCGGTGCCCGACCTGTGCGCAGAGGTCCCGCCGCTTCAGCTGTCTGATCATTGCCATTGGGAGAGTAAATACGAAAGGGCGCTCAGGTATTCAGGATGCTGACAGTAGCAGCGCCGTATCCTTTATTCAAGCGTCGGACCGGATTACCGCTACACTCGATTTATTCATTAACATCTGATGTAGATTTGATTTGGGTCAATCCGACAGTTCCTACGAAACAGCTCTCAGGAATTCCCGAAAAACCTCTCCAGACACCGAGTGCAGCTTGACCTGTTTCCGCCCGACCGGTCACAATAAAAGTTACCCTTCTTTTGAAACCCGTTTCCGGCGGCTGACCCAGGTTCTCTCGCCCTGGTCGCGATTCTCTTCAGAAATCACACCCATGCAGGCAAAACTTATCCCACTCAACGGCGGGACGCCCATCACGATCACACGCGATCTCAGCGTCGTCGGGCGGAAAAAAGGCCTCTGCGATATCATCGTCGATCACAACAGCATCTCCAAGCTCCACTGCGTCATCACCAAAACCGACGGGCTCCTCTTCGTCCGAGACCTCGGCAGCACCAACGGAACCCGCGTCAACAACCAGCGCATCCTCCGAGGCGCCCTCCTCCCCGGCGACGAACTCGCCTTCGCCCGCGTCAAATACAAAGTCTTCCTCGGCCCCGGCGACCCCGACGTCTCCTCCGAAGACAAAACTGAAGTCTTCATCACTATGCCCATCACCCCAGAGCAATTCTAATTTGACGATTTTCGCACGTCACTCTCAGTGCGTGTGCCACGGCTGTGTCAGCCGTGCCGATTCCATATCGACGTTCCTTTCAAAAACTAGACCCAACACGGTCTTCCCATGCCGTTAATGACCTGGTGGACGCCATGATCACCAGTTGCTGCCACTGCCTACCCCGGACTCTGCTCCCCCCCACCTGTCCCAATCATACCGTTTCTAACGATTATCCCCACGCAAATCGTGACCTACACTTCAACATGCCGATAGCAACGAATACCGTTTCAAGTCCGCGCATCCCTGTTGTGTGATCCCATGCTCACTCGCACTCTTCTGATCCTGATCCTGACGACCCTCACCGTCATCTCGTCAGGCTGCGAAGAACCAAAAATCACTTTCTTCGAAGTCAAACGCATCGACGAACCGCTCGACGTCAACGAACTCGCCATCGTCGTCAACATCCTCGAAACCTTCCCCCCCGACCAACTCAAACACCTCCCCCCGATCTTCGCCTCTCTCCCCGACTGGGAATCCAACCGCACCCTCTCCGTCGCCTCCCTCACCCGCGAAGAAAACGAGCGCATCAACAGCCTCTGGGATTACGACACCCTCAAGTACCGCTTTGACCGCAATCGCCCGCTCCAGAAACTGCTCAAGCATTATCGCATGACCCAGAAGCAGTTCTTAGGTCTAGTCCGCTGCGTCGGCATTGCCATGGCCGCCTCACGCGTCCCACCGGACTACGACTTCAAATTCAATATCCGACGCTCCCTCGAACGCATTTCTTGCCTCGACACCGACGACCGCCCCTTCGCCACCCTCACTCCCGATAAGCAATACGAAGTCGAACACCTCGCCCAGTATCTCGCCCGACGAGACCGCTGCGAACAACTGATCCAGGTCCCCGACTGCAACAAAGAACTCGTCACCAAGTACCTCGACCAGCTCGCCAAGGTCATGCCCCCCAGCTACCTCGACAACCCCATCGCCCCCGTCACCGACTGGCAGGAAGAATACGGCGTCCCCTTCCAGGAAGTCACCGACCGCGTCCCCTCCGACGCCTCCCTCCACTGGCAACGCAACGAAAAACTCATCAACCACTAATAAATTCTTAGGAGAGCGGGGGGTGTCAACCCCCTGTCCCCTCGACCTCCAAGTGCCACGACATCCATGAATACGACAAGACGATGAACGTCGCCGATGACACATTTCTCGATGGTTGCCCTTGCTGCTGCCCCCACGACTAAATCAAATCCGTCTTCTCCGTCGTCTCAATACTGAACGATCCAAACCACATCACCGCCTCCTTCAACGGCACACGAAACCGACCATGCTCCGTCGTGTACCCGTGCTCCAACCCGTCCGGCCCCTTCGGCGTTCGTGTATTCCCAAACGGATTCCAGAATAGAACGGTGTCCGTCTTCTCATCGTAATCCAGCACACCATACGAGTGGTTATAGTAAATCCCCGAAACAATCGCCTGCTTCCCCTTCGGCCCACAACCACCCACCACCAGACGCCCTTCCGCAAACGCCGCCTTCAAATCATCGCGCAGCGGCTGAAGATCCGCAGCACTCGACCCATCAGGATTCTTCGGCTCACGATAACCCTCGCAGCCATGTCGACGCACGAAATGTCCCGTCAAAATCTGCAGCGGCACATTCGGCGTTCCACCAACTCCAATCAAACTCAACGGCGTCGCATGCTTGCCAGTCTTCGAATTTGCCAGCATCACCGTCCCGATCGCCTTCTCATACATCACCGTCCAGGCCCCGGTCCCGCGTGACGTCGCCCCAATCAGTAGCTCCCCATCAGTCGGTGCATCGAGCTCCTTCGTCACCCCACTGCCATACGTCACAAGAACCTTCCCGTTCTCCAAAGGCTTCATCATCGAAACCAGACGCTGAGGGTCTTTGTAAGCACACGTCCCCAGACTCGCAATCAGGAAACAGTCTCCCAACCGCCCCTGGCTGATCACATCAATGTTCGGCGTCCCCGCAGTGAACAACTCCCGCTGCAGCTTCGGCAGCTTCTCCATATGCGACTCAAACATCGATTCAAACTTCGGCTGCTCGACTTCTTCTGTCGACTTCGTCTGCAGGCTGACCGCAATCTTCTCCAGGTTCGCCGGTGCAAAACCCTTCACCGCTCGTGACCCACGACGCAACGAAGCCGCCGCCGCGGCAACATCCTCCTTCACGGCGGGATTATGGACCGCCAGCTCGATTTCTTTCTGATCAAGCTCACCATTCTTATCAAGATCCCACGCCCTGAAATTCCGCTTCACCAAATCAAAAAACGGCGTCGACAGCGTCGCAACCGACTTCAGCTTAGCTTCGACCGGCCCCTTCGTCTGAGCAACCGCGACCGAGAACCCGCTGACCCACACAACAGCCGCAACAAGCAAAGCAGACGTAACACGAACAACGTCAGACATAGAAATCCCTGTTCGAGCAAATATCCCTCATGGGAACGCATCGCGCAACACACCCACCCCCAACATACCGCCGCTACTTCTATTTTGTGTAGCACGAAGAACCCACTTCGCGCAAACAATCAGCATCTCCGCGCAACACATCAA
>SXPC01000130.1 GCA_005778225.1 Planctomyces sp.
GACATCACCAAAGCCGTGCTGACACAAAATGAGGCAGAACGAATTGATGCCCGACAAAAAGCAGCCGCGGAAGATCTGAAACGGCGCGTCAGTCGATTAAAGGTGATCGTCGAAGCAATTGCTGATGGAGACCTCACTCAGGAAGTGACCACTGACGGTGACGATGATCTGGCTCAACTCGCGACAAGCATTCAGCGCATGAGCAATGACCTGCGTGAACTGATTGGCCAGTTGATCGAATCGTCTGGACAGCAGAACGAGGGAGCACAGGCGATTGCAGAAAGCTCTCAAAATCTAAGTGAATCCGCACAGACCCAGGCCGCCTCGGTCGAAGAAATGTCGGCATCGGTAGAGGATCTCCTGCGATCGATCGCAGTGATCTCTGAGAGCGCGACTCAGGCACGTCAGCAGGCCAATGCCACGTCCAGCCTGGCAAAATCCGGGGGAGCCTCTGTCAACGAAGCAATCGCTTCGATGAAGCTGATCCAGAAATCGAGCGATCAGATCAATGACATCATTCAGGTGATCAGCGAGATCGCAAGCCAGACGAATCTGCTGGCGTTGAACGCAGCAATTGAAGCTGCCAGGGCAGGTGAGCACGGCTTGGGATTCGCCGTCGTCGCTGACGAGGTTCGTAAGCTGGCCGAGCGATCAAGTCTTGCCGCCAAAGAGATCACACAACTCATCAAGGAATCGACGCGACGCGTAGCAGAGGGGGCCGAACTGTCTCAAAAGGTCGGAAACTCCCTGCACACGATCGTCGAAGCCGTCGATGAAACGGCTCAAGGCATCAATCGAATCGCCGAGTCCACGCAGACTCAGTCCGAGAGCGCCAAGGAAGTTCAGATCGCGATTCGAACCGTCGGCAAAACGACCGAATCAAATGCTGCCGGTGCCGAAGAGATGGCCGCCAGTGCAGAAGAACTCGGCGCTCAGGCTTCGACCCTGAGAGATCTGGTCGTGAAATTCAAAGTCTGAGTTCGAGCTCAGTCGAAACGAAGGAGCCGGATTGACGATGGATCTTTCTCAGTTGACCACGCAGGAATTTGAGCAGTTTCAAACACTCATCTTCCAGCTGAGCGGGATTCAGGTCCCGGAGAACAAAGTGATGCTGTTGAGCAATCGAATTCGTCGGCGCGTCAAAGCAACCGGGAAAGAGAGTTTCCAAGAGTATTTGTCGTACCTCAAATCAAAACGTGGTCGCGAGGAACTCGATGGCTTCCTTGATTCTGTGACAACCAACGAGACCTCGTTCTTTCGCACGGAAAAGCACTTCGATTGGCTGAAGACCGAATTCGTTGACGCGATGCGCGAACAGGCTCGACTGGGAAAGAAGGACAAATCCATTCGCATCTGGTCGGCTGCCTGCAGCAGCGGGGAAGAGCCCTACACGATCGCGATGTGCCTCAGCGAGAATCGTCTCAAGCTTCTCAACTGGAAAATCGAAATCCACGGCAGCGATATCAGCGAATCGTCGATGAATAAAGCTCGTGCGGGCGTTTATGGTCAGGAAGTTGTGCAGCATATCCCTGAGAATTGGCTGTCTCGCTACTTCGATGCGGACGAAAAAGCCGCGACCTGGACCGTCAAAAAACAACTCCGCGATCTCGTGACGATCAACCGCCACAATCTGACAGAACCCAATCCGCAAAAAGGCTACGACTGCATTTTCATTCGCAACGTCCTGATCTATTTCAGTCGCGAATCCAAACAGGTCGTTGTCGATCACCTCACGCGTTCGCTTCGTGCAGGAGGTTATCTGGTCGTTGGACCATCGGAAGGGATCTACGACATGCTCGGATCGCTTGAGAAGCGATCCACGTTCCTCTATCAGAAGAGCTTCCACGGAGGCCATCATGACTGATGAAGGCTCTCCCATTTCCTCAAATTCCGGTCCTACTGATGATCTTGCGCAAGACCTGCAGGTCTATATCGAGGAATCCGAGGATGAACTCGAAGGACTGACCTCCGCGATCCTGCTTCTCGAATCGAAGCCAGACGACGTCCCGGCGCTGCAGAAAGCCTTCCGAATGCTGCATTCGCTGAAGGGATCTTCCGGGATGCTCGGATTTGAAACCGTCGGCAATTTCGCGCATGAACTCGAAGATCGCTTCGAGCGTTACCGCTCTGGCAAGGCAATCCTTGATCGCGACACAACGACGCTGATTCTCCGCGGCATCGATTACTTCCGTGAATTCATCCAGGGACTACGCGCCGGCGACATGACGCAGCCCGATCCCTCTCAGCTACTGGAAGAACTCCAGCAGTTGGAACGATCAGCACCATCGACTCCCGCGACGAAACCGCCTGACATCAAGACACCAGCCGCCGCCATGACGATCGCCGGCGGTTGGAAAATGGTCATTCGCTTTCGAGAAGGCCTCCAACTCGCTGATCTGAAGGCGAGACTGATCGTTTCTCGTCTGTCCACCATCGGCGAAATTGTCGCCTGCGATCCTCCCGTCGACGACGTTCGCAGTTTCGACGAACTGACGCTTTTCTCCGTCACCTTGGTGACAACCAAACCCCTGGAAGAAGTACGACGAATCGCCAGCGTCGAAGGTGTCGAATCCGTCGAGATTCAGGATGGAACCATGTCAGGCCTGGTTCCACCAAGTCATCCGCCACAACCCGTCTCTCCAGATCAGCCCACTGAAACGAATACAACTGAGACTGTCACATCGACTGAATCGCCCGCAGCAAAATTCACTCAGATCCTGTCCGCCACCAGCGCCCAGGACGAAATTGCTCCCGACAACCGAGCTCAAGCCAGTGAATCCATTCGTGTCGATGTTTCACGCCTTGACTATTTGATGAATCTGACTGGCGAGCTCGTCATCGCCAAGTCACGTTTTCATCAAATCGCCACCGAGCTAAGTCCCATTCTGCGTCAGGATTCGCAAGGCAGAAAAACACGCGATCTCTCCGAAAGAATCCGCCAGGCGTTTCATGACATTCAAAGTTGCGTCCAGGAATCTTCTCTCGACAGCAAACGTCTCAGGAAGATCTTTCTAGGCCTGGAGGACGACCTCGGGGAACTGGATGAGCAAACAGACTTATGGAGACTTGGCTATCATCAGTTTTCCGAGATCGCCGAAGCCGTCGATCAGCTTGCACGCGTCTCCAAGGGACTGCAACGCGGCGTCTTGAGAACGAGAATGGTGCCCGTCGGCCCCTTGTTCAACCGTTTCAAACGTGTTGTTCGTGATCTCTCGATCGATCGAAACAAGCAGGTCAATCTGGAGATTCACGGCGACAAAACCGAGCTTGATAAACGCATGATCGATGCCCTCGGCGATCCCTTGCTGCACCTGATTAGAAATTCGATCGATCACGGACTCGAATCTCAGGACGAACGGTCAGCCGCAGGAAAGCCCGCCATCGGCTCCGTCGTCCTCGAAGCCGCCCACCGGGGAAACAGTGTTCTCATCACCATTCGAGATGACGGGCGTGGGATCAATCTCGAGAAAATCCGCAAACGAATCCTGGAACGTGGACTGGCCTCGCCTGTTCAACTCCACGAAATGACCGAAGACCAGCTCGTTTCTTACATCTGGCATCCCGGCTTCAGCACCGCCGAATCGATCTCGGAAATCTCCGGACGAGGCGTCGGCATGGATATTGTCCGAGCCGCCATTTCCGATCTCAGCGGTACGATTGATGTCAGTTCAACACCCGGAAAAGGAACGCTCTTCACGATCCGACTGCCTCTCACCCTCGCGATCATTCATAGTCTTCTCGTCAAGTTCGGCCACGATCACTTCTCGATTCCCATCGACGACGTCCGCGAGATCGTTTCAATTTCTCGAGAGCAGGTACACACGGTCCAGAACAAACGACTGATCGAAGTCCGTGGTGAATTGATCCCTCTGGTCGGTATGGGTAGCATCTTTGAGTGGAATGGGAATGATTCACAATCAGCTCCCGGCTCACGACAGCATTCCCATTCGGAAACGCCCGATCAACTCAACATCGTTGTCCTGCATTCACGAGGACGAAAACTCGGCTTGAGTGTCGATTCACTCGTCGGGCGGGCCGATCTGGTGATCAAATCCCTGGCCGAAAACTTCACACAGATTCAAGGACTCTCCGGAGCCAGCATTCTGGGCGATGGGACGGTTTGCCTGATGCTCGATGCTGCATCACTTGTCGATTCCGTCATCCAGAAAAATACCTAACGCGATCTACAAACAGAATCGAACTGGAAGTGACCAGCGAACAGCTACAACAATTGATGCCCTCATTCCATCGCGGAGCGCAGGACGCTTCCTCGTCGCTACAGCGATGGCTGACGACTCCCATCACGATGAAGATCGATTCCATCAGCTCCTGTCCGATCGAAGAAGTGTCGACGTTAATTGGCAGCGACGATGAACCAGCCTGCGTCTGCATCATGGGTATGGAAGGAACACTGACCGGCCTGATGGTCCTGGCATTCGATGATACAAGCGGTCTAATGGTCAGCGATCTTCTTCAGGGCCAGACATCCGGAACCTCAAGCGTTTGGGGCGAAATCGAACGATCATCCGTTCTGGAAACGATGAACATCGCAGGCAGTGCCTATCTCAATGGCATTTCCAACGAACTGTCTGATCGCACTTCGAGCACAATCGAACTGATCCCAAGCCCTCCTATCTTTCTGCGAGATTACGCAGCCAGCATCCTTCAGTCCGCTTTCCTCGATCAGGCGATCAGCGGAACCCAGGCCGTCTACGCCGGCGTCTCATTCGAACTTAAAGGCTGTCCATTAAGCTGGAAGTTCCTTCTGATCCCTGATGCCTCCTCGCTGACCAAACTCTCTGAAATTCTGACCAACATGAACTAAGGCGACCGGTTCTCGTATGGATTCCCCATCGTTCTCGAAATCGAATCGTCAACTGGAACGCAAAGTCGGCATCGCCGAAATTGTCGTCGTCAGAAACGAGGGAATTCTGAGAACACTTCTGGGCTCGTGCATTGGAATCGCCCTCTATGACCAACGCACACGCACCGGCGGCATGGCCCATATTGTTTTACCGCGTTCCAACGGAGTGTCAGACCCCATCGGCAAGTACGCTGATACAGCGATTCCCGAATTGATTGGCCAGATGATTCAGTTAGGCGTCAAGTCCTCTTACATTTCCGCTAAGATCGCCGGAGGCGCCAATATGTTCGCAACGAAGACCCAGCGCAGCATCGGAGACCAGAATCTCGTCGCTGTCAACGAACTGCTCCAACAACTGATGATTCCCATTTCCGGCAGCCACTGCGGCGGCACCCAAGGCCGACGCATGGCTTTGAACGTCTCCACTGGGGAAGTCATCGTGGAAGTCGTTGGTCAATCCCCTGTTCGAATCTGATCCTTGTCATTCTCCGCTCGTCCGGAGACAACACCCTAAAGGCAACGAAGTATGAATCGACTATTGATTGTCGATGATGCACTCATCATGAGGATGAAGATTCGCGAACTCGCGATCCGCGCAGGATGGGATGTCGTCGCAGAAGGAAACAACGGTCTGGCTGCCGTTTCTTTGTACGAAGAACATCAGCCTGACCTCGTCACCCTCGATATGGTCATGCCCGAAATGGATGGCCTTGATGCCCTCAAGGCCATCCGCAAGGTCAATCCAGAAGCGCATGTTGTGATGGTCAGTGCCGTCAATCAAAAAGAGAAGTTACGAGAATGTATCGCTGCCGGTGCTGCCGATTTCATCGTCAAGCCCTTTGATCCTGCCGTTCTCGAATCATTCTTTCGAAACAGCCTGCAACACGGATGAGTTAGAGGATCGTCGATGGCCCCCTTTAGAATAGTCACTGTCGACGATTCGGCTCTCTTTCGGATGATGTTACGAAACGTCATCAAGGAGATTCCGAATTGCGAACTGGTGGCAAGCATCAGCGACAGCACCCAGGCCGCCGAGCAGATTGAATCACTTTCTCCCAACCTCGTCACCCTCGATGTCGAGATGCCCGAAGTCGATGGCATCGCCGTGCTGCGACAGCTGAAACGCCGCAAATTAGCAACAAAGGTCATCATGATCAGCCGGTTCACGACCTCCGGCGCCCAGGTGACAACCGATGCACTGATCGAAGGCGCCTTCGATTTCATTGTCAAACCTTCGACCGGAAACCCAACGGAAACAAAAGCCCTTCTGCTGGCCGAACTCACCGAACGCATCGATGCCCTCCGTGAAGAATCATCTTCAGAAACGCCGCCCAGACCCGTCCCGTTTCAACAGTCGCCAAGCCGTGGTGAGAAGAAAACTTCCTTCGGTGCACTTCTCATTGGCTGTTCGACGGGCGGCCCCGACGCCCTCGCAAAGCTGATTCCGGAACTCCCCGCAGATCTCCCTGTCCCCGTGATCGTCATTCAGCATATGCCCGAGAAGTTCACGTCGACATTAGCCGCCCGGCTCGATGAAGCCAGCGAACTCACAGTCGTCGAAGCAGAAGAAGGCATGCTGCTCTCCCCTGGAAAAGTCATCCTCGCACGCGGCGGAAAGCACTTAGAGTTACGTCGCCAGGGATTCTCGAATATCTGCGTTCGCCTCACAGACGATCCCCCCGAACAACGCGTACGCCCCGCCGTCGATTACACCTTTCGCTCAGCCGTCAGCGCGTTCGATCAACCACTTTTAGCCGTCATCCTGACCGGCATGGGGCGTGACGGAACCCTCGGCTGCGAACTGGTTCATCGCAACAACGGACACGTCCTCGTCCAGGCTCCCGACGGATGTACCGTTTTCGGGATGCCCAAATCCGTCCTCAAGGCAGAACTCGCTGATCAAGTCGTACCGCTGGAACAAATGGCGCGCACAATCCAAAATCTTCTCAAGATCTGAAAAGCGAGCGTCTGAAACCATTCACCACTTAACTCGTGACCGGATTCTGTCAATGCTGCAGGATCGAACTGCCATTTGACTCGCCGGGAACCGTTGACGATGGCGTGGACATGCCGGACCGTCGTGGCATCATCTCTGGCCACGAGAGAATCCGCAGATCCTGGTGAGGGAACGCCATTTCGATCCCTTCCTGTCGGAACTTCTCGATGATCCGATTATGAATCTCATCGATGATGTTGACTCGATTATCCAGCGTCGGCAGGTAAAAACGAATCGCAAAGAGCAGGGCACTATCGCCAAACTTATCGAAGTTCACAAGCGGCGCCGGTTCTTTCATGATCGATTCATGATCTCGACAAATCTCCTCAAGCAACCGTCGAACCTTGCGCGTGTCAGAATCGTAGCTGACACTCACACTCAGCACGACTCGATTCCTCGTACTCGACAGCGTCCAGTTCAGAATGCTCCCTGTGATCAGATCCTTGTTCGGGACAATATACTCCTTCTCATCCCAGTCCGTGATGGTGGTACTTCGAATCCGAATCCGACTCACTAGACCTGTCGTACTCCCCAGAGTCACGACATCACCCACACGAATCGGCCGCTCGAACAGAAGGATCAATCCGCTGACAAAGTTCGCAAAAATCTCCTGCAA
>SXPC01000131.1 GCA_005778225.1 Planctomyces sp.
CCACACTGCCGAAGGAAACCACGGCGGCCCGGTTCTCTCGTTCAAAGGGATCGACAACGCGAGCTATTACCGCCTCGTTCCGAACTCCCAACGTTACTACATGGACTTCACTGGCTGCGGCAACACGCTCTACACGCAGCAACCTCAAGTTCTCAAACTGATCATGGACAGTCTGCGTTACTGGGTGCAGGAATACCACATTGATGGGTTCCGCTTCGATCTCTGCTCCGCACTGATCCGCGAGAACACCAACGTCGACCTCTGGGGCGGCTTCCTCGATATCATTCATCAGGATCCTGTGCTCTCGCAAACCAAGCTCATCGCCGAGCCATGGGACCTGGGAGAAGGGGGCTATCAAGTCGGGAACTATCCGAGTGGCTGGTCGGAATGGAACGGTCGTTATCGTGACTGCGTCCGTCGATACTGGCGTGGCGATCAGGGATCGATGTCCGAATTTGCAACTCGCATCACCGGGTCGAGCGATCTCTATCAGCACAATGGACGAACGCCGAATGCGAGCGTCAATTTCGTCACCAGTCACGATGGCTTTTCGCTCAATGACCTCGTCAGCTACAACGAGAAACATAACCTCGCCAACGGCGAAGGCAACCGTGACGGCGATAACCACAACCTCAGCTGGAACTGCGGCGTTGAGGGAGTGACGGATGATCCGAAGATTCTTGCGCTGCGAGATCGTCAGCGGCGCAATTTTATGACGACGCTGATTCTTTCCCAGGGCGTTCCGATGATTCGGATGGGGGATGAGTTCGGCGAGACCCAGCTCGGAAACAACAACGCGTATTGTCAAGATAATGAGATCAGCTGGATCAACTGGAACCTGACGGAATCGCAGGAGAAATTTCTGGCGTACACGCGCAAGATCATCCAGCTGTGGCAAAAGAATCCTGTCTTCCAGCGTCGCAAATTCTTCCGCGGTGAACCGGTGGGCAACCTCAAGGAAGCTGACATTACCTGGCTCAGCGATCAGGGTGAAGAACTCATCGGCGATGAGTGGAACAAGCCTTATGCCCATGCCTTCGGGATGCGAATCGAAGGACGTCTGATCGAGGAACTCGATAAAGAAGGCAAGCCGCTCATCGGCGATACATTCCTCATCTACTTCAACGCAGCCGAGACCCCGGTCACGTTCAAGATGCCCTGGCATGAACAGAACGATTACTGGAAGCCCCTGATGGACAGCTTCCGTGAGAACACCGACGGCAAGCTGCTGCGTCAAAGTCAGAACTTCGAGATGCCCGCTTACTCGACGGCGATCTTCCGCCTGAAGACCGTGCGTTCGAAGATGGCAGCGAATCTCTACAACTGGCTCTCCCCTTCCAAGCAGGAAGCCCGCTTCCGCACCGAAGCTCCGAAGGGGACACCACCCGCCGGGGAAGTCGTCGTCACCACGGGCGAACAGCCACCTGCCCCCACTCCATCCGAACCGGCTAAGCCACCAGCCAAAACACCAGAACCGGTCGAAATCCCGGTCCATCTCGGCCCACACGCCCAGACAACCAGCGAACGAATCTACGAGGACCAACCCGTCACTCGTGGCGACAAGTCACACTCCGAAGGTGTGCCGCTGGATCATGACGTGGTTGATGAACAGAAACGTTCGGCGCTTGATCTCAAGAATGGGAATGGCTCGCATGCAGCCGAAGTGAGTGAGACAACCTCGGAAGCGACGGGGAAGAAGTAGGAATGAGTGGAATCTTCGACGACGAGCAGTTGGAAGAACGACCACGACGATCTGCTGTCGGATTTTTGTCGACGATGTCTACGCTTTTTGGCATGACCGGGGCCTTGGGAATCATCCCGGCCCTCTTGTCTTTCCTGATCGTCGGAGCACCAGGAGCGATCAATCAACCCGCAACTGCTGCCCTCTACTTGAGCGTCTTGAGCTATCCTTTCATTTGCTTCGCGTCCATTTCGAGCGCCTGGGCTGCTCATCGAAATGAAAATGATATGCTGGCCCGAGGGTTGATTTGCCTGCCCTGTATTAACTTTATAGTTGGCTGGCTGGCATATTTTTACATCCAGACCTATATGGGCGGTAAATTCACTGGTTAGCCTGATTTGCTGCTTCGACAGATAGCTTGGCAAAAACAGACTTCACGCCCGATTCGCATCATTTGATGATGCATTCCGTTAAGCGGAAGGAAATCCGTGATGAGTGACACCGAAGCCATTCCATCGCAGGAAACTTCATCAAGTACCGGTCTTTTTCTTCTTACGTTGATGTCTATCATGGTCGGTATCAGCGGCGTGTTGGGCATCCCTATATCGGTGCTCGCGGTCATGGCAGTTGCTGCACCAGGCGTTATCGATCAACCGGCGATTGCGTTACTCTGTTTCACTATCACGTCGTATCCCTACATTTGTCTGATTGCAATCGTCGCCGCATGGCGTGCACGCAGGCAAACAAACCATCGGCTCGCGGCAAAGCTAGTTTTTCTTCCAAGCATCAACTTCGCCGTCGGTTTGCTGGCATTTCTTTTCATATTGTTATTTCAGCGGGAACTATTGAAATAACTTTGGTGCCCCATCACTTCTCCTGCTTCTGCAATTGGCGAATGTGAGCGTAATTCAGAACGCCCACGAAGATGATGCCGCCGAGCAGGTTGCCGAGGACTGAGATCACGATGAATCGGCCGGTTTGAAAGAGCGTGAACTCGTTCCCCATGAACAACGCTGCCATCATCTCGGCTGTGCCTGCAATTGAGTGATGGAAGCCCGCCAGCCCGATGATGAAGGTGACAATGTAAATGCCCATCATCTGCGCCAGCGTCGATGTACTCGCCATCACCAGCCAGCCCCCTTGCGCCATCAGCCAGCCTGCGAGGATCGCGCTGATGAGCAGTTGCTCAGACGTCGGATCGACTAGGTGATGCCCGAGTAACAGAAAGCCTTCCTTCGCATTGATGACAGGCAGCGCGATCGTTAATAGAAAGGCGCTGACAGTCGCACCGGCCAGGTTACCGCTCAAGACGATGCCCCAAAGCTTAAACAGCTTCGACAGCTTGGCCCGACCATCCAGAACAGGATACAGCGCGGTCGCGGTGTGTTCGGTAAAGAGTTTGGCTCCGCTCATGATGCAGATGATGAAGCCAAGCGGGTAAACCAGCGCGACCAGGAACTTCGAGACCAGAGGATTGTCCATCGGAATCGCTACCGCATACGCGATCGCCACCGCCATCGCCGAGAACGCGACATTCAAACCAGCCGCCAATGACGAGAGCAGCAGCGAGACCTGATTGCGTTTGAACTGTTCGAGACCTTCGTGGATGGCGATTTCGAGGGTATCGCCGGGGTGTCGGAGGGTCAGGTCATTGCGTTTGAGGATGACGCTGGTGTAGCGGACTTCTTCCTGCGTGCGATCCTGATCGCGCTTGGTGTTCACGTTCTTGGAGGTGAGTACGTCTCCGGAGGCTGAGACGAGAACATGCGACTTATGCCCTTCCTGCGAGGACGACATCGGATTTCCGGGAGAAGGCTGACTGGGCGAGTTGGACATAGACCTGCTGCGTTTATGAGAAGAGTTCATCAAGACCTTTTGCATCATCGGCGTGATGGCGAGCGACAACAAGGCCTTTCGTCCCGATTTTTGATACGCTGTGCATCGGAAATACATGTACAAGGAAATGCGAACATGAGTGACAAACTGATCATCGGCTGTGGCTACCTGGGCCGACGCGTCGCGAAGCAGTGGCAACAACAGGGCCAACAGGTTCATGTCCTGACCCGCTCGCCGACCAGACGCGATGAATTCGCAGCCATGGGTCTGACCCCGCTTGTGGGAGACGTCACATCGCTCGATGATGCTTTTGAATTCCCAGCTGTTGAGACCTGCCTGTACGCCATCGGCTATGACCGCAGCGCTGGCATCGATAAGAGAACAGTGACTGTTGATGGCTTGAAGCGTGTTCTGGAAAAGCTGCAAGGCAAAGTCCAGCGACTGATCTTCATCTCATCCTCCAGCGTTTACGGCCATGAAGATGGCTCGCTCGTGGATGAAGAAAGCGACACAACTCCGGCCACCGAAGGCGGCCAGATAACCCTTGAAGCAGAAGAGGTCGTCAAACAGCTGAACCCCGCCGACGGCAATTGGACCATCCTGCGACTCTCAGGCATCTACGGCCCGGGGCGGCTTCTGATGAAAGCCGACCACCTGAAATCTGGCCAGCCGCTTGGAGGCGAACCGGATGCCTGGTTGAACATCATCCACGTTGACGACGCAGCAGACGTCGTGCTCACCGCCGAACAACACGCCAAGCCCGGCAGCATCTACCTGATCACCGATGACGCACCTGTCCCCCGTTACGAATACTACGGTGAACTCTCCCGCATGATCGCTGCCCCTCCCCCCATGTTCGACACCACCGGCCCAGCTGGCCGCACCCGCGGCCTCAATAAGCGTCTGTCGAATGCGAAGATGAAGCGGGAGTTGGGTGTGACGCTACGTTATCCGACGTTCCGTGAGGGGCTGTTTCAGATGGTGGCAGGAGTTGACTGACCGGGCTGATCGGCTCCGTCTCAATGGGACGTGCGTTGACGCGATCAAAAACTAAACCGATCATTGCTCCGACGAAGCAAATCAGGAATGGCCCATAGACTTCGGGATCCAACAGAATGTTCGGCGAGTATCTGGATCGTCCAGAGGATGTGATGAAAAAAGCAATGAGTAAGAAAAAGCTCACATAGAGTGAAATCAACATGCCCATCACGACGTAATAACGTCGTCGAAATGCGATGAGAAGATAAGCCATCGAAAACGGAATGAAGAGAATCCCATTCAGATAGGTCATCCAGCATGCGAGGAGACCAAACAATGAGAGTCGTATGGCATCGAGCAGCTGTTTTGACGTCCGAATAGCCATAACTTCTTCTCCTCGACATCAGATACGATGTGGTGAGAACAAATCGATAGACAGATCCAAGCAGAATTAGCGATTTTCTAATACGTTGACAGCGAGCGGCAGCTCACTGACTCTCGGGTGCACATCCGGAAACAGCGTGTGGGCGAGGATTTCCAGTGAATCGACCAGGCGCGGCCCCGGTCGACTGAAATAAGCAGAACCATCAAGAGCATAGATGCGCCGGTTTCGATAACACGGCAGATCGCGGAAACCAGGGATCGCTTCCAGCAGCGGAAAATCATGCATCGCCTGCTCCACGCTGTAACCGCAGAGCGCGAGAATCAGAACTTCCGGCTGAGCGGCGATCAAGTCGTCGGGCGAGATCGTCGTCGACGGGGCATGCTCGCGCCCCAGGGAATCCAAGCCACCCGCATACCGAATCAACTCGGGCGACCAGTGACCGCAGCAGAAGAGTGGGGCAATCCATTCAAGAAGCGTCACGCGAGCAGGCCGGGCGATGGACGCGGAACGCTGTCGAACAGCATCTACCCTCGCCCGCAGTTCTGCCACTTTCTTGTTCGCAACCCCTTCAAGACCAGTAGCATTGCCAATTGCGAGAATGCAATCAAAGACTTCGTTCAACGTCGATGGCTCGAGGTTCACCACCCGCGGCTGTGAGGAGAGCGAACAAGCCGCGGCGTTGACCTCTTCTTCAGAGACCGCACAGACATCACACAGAGCTTGCGTAACGAGCAAATCTGGCTGCAGCGTTTCCAGCAGATCAAGATCGAGCGAGTAGAGGGCTTTCGTCGTTACCAGACGCTCTCGGACCAGCGTATCAATCTCGCGACTGGTCGCGTGATGCGGAATGACGGTCTGCGTGACCGTAGGACGAGAGATGATCGAAGACGGATAATCACACTCATGCGTGATCCCGACGATACGATCTTCAAGCCCCAGCAGGCAGAGAATCTCCGTCGCGCTGGGAAGCAGCGAGACAATGCGTTGAGCAGTCATCGGAAACCGTCTAATTAAACGCCGTGTTGCTCAGTCGTGGGCTGCGTGCCTTCGACCAAGGCCCATCCGCCATAAAGCATCGAGGCGAACGTCAGATCCGAGAGCAACGAATTCCGGTAGAATGGGATCGCGTCGTAATAACAGCGAACCAGTTCTCCCCACGTGTGAACTCGGAAGAACAGGAAGTCCGCAAAGTTTGTGACCAGAAAAAAGACCGTCGATCCCGCCAGGCAAGCCAGACCGATCGAAATCCAGCTGCGTTTCATCTTGGCGATCCAGACGCCCAGCGGTCCGTAAAACGCAAAACAGCACCACACGGTCATCATGACGCCGAGCACCGCAGGGTTCGTCAAGCTATGGGCGGTATGGTAACGAATGGCGTTCAGATAGATGTCGCCCATCATCATCGCAATCACCGGGACCGCGATCGCGTAACGTCGATCCAGCAACAACGAGCCGGCCATCAGGCACAAGCCACCGACTGCGGAAAAGTTCCAGGGCAATTCAACGAGATTGGAAACCGGAATCAGCTTCGCGACGATCAAAGCCCCGACCATCACGGCAGCGATCAGCAGTTGAGAAAATTTCGAATTATGATCGGAAGCAGCAGATGACATAGCAGAACACATCCTGGAACAGAGACTTACTTATTCAAGATCAGCTTATCGTTTTTTGTGGCCCGAAGGCGATAGATTTGCCCTTTAAATTCAATGAGAATCTCCTGTTTTCCCTGAGCTAACTGGTCAAAACTGAGAAACCGACAGGCTCCATGCTGCAACTGAGCCA
>SXPC01000132.1 GCA_005778225.1 Planctomyces sp.
GATATAGTGGTGCAACTAAGCCCCCTTCCCTGCTGTGTGCTGATCCTTGATAATGACTGTTGATTCCTCTGCTGAAACTGTGTCTTCTTCGCCGGTTCTGATCGGTGAAAAAATTGTGTTTGCCGGTACGCTGGCATCCATGACACACCAGCAGGCTTATGATCTTGCTCGAACTCACGGAGGTGAGCCAACTCACCATCTTTCGCGCCAATCAACGATGTTGGTCATCGGTGAAGAAGGATGGCCCGTTGAGGATGACGGCAAACCGTCTTTGAAGCTTCAGCAGGGGCTGCAACTGCGTGCTGAAGGGCAATCGCTGCGTTTGATCAAGGAATCCGTCTGGTTATCGCTTCTGGGAATTGAAAAGGAAATTCACGACGTCAAGCGTTTCTACACGCCAGCTCATTTATCTCAACTGATCGGCGTGTCCGTGCAGGAGATTCGACACTGGGAGCGAGTCGGGCTGATTAAAGCTGCCCATAAAATTTACCGACTGCCGTATTTCAATTTTCAGGAAATTACTCGCGCCAGAAAGATTGCAGAGCTACGGCGGTCCGGACTGTCGTTGACGAAAATCTCGGTCAGTCTCAAGGGACTGCGGGCGTTGTATGAGTCAATGGACCTGCTATCCGACATCGACCTGATCCCGATCAACGATCGCCTGTTCGCAAAGGATCATCACAGCCTATTGGACTTGAAAACACGACAGCGGTACTTCAGTTTCGAAGCCTCGACCTCTGACACCGAGAACGCTGGCGGCGATCACGATGAAAGTGATGACACTGGAACAATTTCTGGTCACTTCGATTTCTCTGATTCGGATGATGCTCCGCAGGAGATGAAGTCTGTTGCTCGAGTGATTCCTGACTGGCACATTGAAGGCTGCCGTCTGCTGGAAGACGATCTCCTCGAGGATGCTGCGGCTGCTTTTCGTCGGGCGTTACAGAAGCGACCTGACGACGTCGATTCTCATTTTTCCCTCGCAGATACTCTTTATCGTCTGGGGAAACTGGATGCTGCGATCGAGCGATACTACTGCGTGATTGAGCATGAGCCAGAATTTCTGGAAGCATGGACTCAGTTAGGCTGCCTGTTCCTTGAACAACAACGCTTTCAGGAAGCAATCGACAGCTTCCGAACGGCGATCGAACTGCATCCAGACTATGGAGATGCTCATTTCCATCTGGCGCAGGCCCTTGAACAGACTGGGATCTCCGAGGAGGCCGCTTACCACCGCCAGATTTATGCGGCGCTCAATCCGGATTCCCCGTTCGCCCATGTATGAAACTCCGTCGTTCGAACTGGAGATGCGTTTGCGTGAAAGAGTCATCATCGAGCGTCACTCCGGCCCAGACTGTCGCATTAACTGTTGAATCACCAGACAGCAAGGTCCGTAAAACATTCTGGCAGTGGCCGGTCTTTGTCCTGTTAGCGGTCCTTGCCTGTGTGGTGCTTGGCTGGCAATTTATCAAACGCCCGGAAATCCGCTTCCTGGACTGGAGACCGACTCAACCATGGGTGGTTTATCCTTCGCCGTTCCAGATACAGCCGCAGCCTTTGGTTCGATTGACAACGACATTCCTGCTTCCCTTTCAACTGAATGAGAAACCGAACTCCGGCCTCATTTCTGTTTCCGCATTTCAACTCTTTGAACTGAACATCAACCATTCGCATGTCTTCAGTTCTCAAGAAGGTGACGACTGGAAAACGATCCAGGAAATTCCCATTACTGAGTTTCTGCATTCGGGACAGAATCTCATCGAGTTCAAAGTTCATAATGAGAGCGGTCCACCTGCTTTATCAGCTCAAGTAAAAATCGATGACCAAGTCTTCAAAACTGGAGAACAATGGCAGGCGTCGTTAGTCGGTGCGACTCCATTTCCCGCTGTTGAAGTTTCGCAGGCATATCCCGTTCACTCTGGAAACTTTGCTGATGGTGGGCCAGGAACCATTGAGGCATTTCAAAGTCGCTGGGGAGTGATGCTTCTTCTTTTGCTGGTTTGCGCATGCATTGAACCGGCGGTTCGCTATGCGATTGGTGATGCTGGTCAGGCCAAGAAGACGTGGCGGTACGAGTTGCTCGTCTTCGGTTTTGTCGGACTCATTGGGTTGGTTCTCATTTTGAGTAATTCTGCAATCCTGACGCGAGCAGTCGGTTACGATGCGACGGCTCACCTTGATTACATCAGCTTCATTCAACGAGAAGGCCGATTGCCGTTCGCGAATGAAGGCTGGGAAGCGCATCAGCCTCCCCTCCACTATCTTGTTTCCGCTGGTTTTCTGTCGGCTTTTACTTCTCGGACTGACATTAGCGGTCAGGTACTTGCGCTGCGATTGCTGAACTGGTTCTGGGTCCTACTCTCGGCATGGCTGGCGGGGCGGGCTGCGAAGCAGTGGTTGCCGCAATTGACGCTGGCGCCCATCTATGCAACTCTCTTCGTGCTCGTATTGCCGATGAATTTGTGCCTTGCACATTCCACAAGCAACGATCTGCCTGCAATTGCAATTTCCATCGCATCGATCGCGATTTGCCTGCATGTTCTGAAACGCGAAGAAATCTCCTGGAAGTGGCCGTTGCTGCTTGGAGTCATCCTGGGGCTTGGCATACTCACAAAGCTGACAAGTCTTCCGACGATGATGGCTGTGGGGTTCGTCCTCAGCTGGAAAGCCTGGTGTTCCAAGAATCGCGTTCAGGCGTTCGGGAAGTTCGTCCTTCTTCCATTGTCTGCATGCGTGCTGATTTGCGGTTGGTTTTTCATTCGCAACTATATTCACTTTGGACGTCCGCTCGTTGGCAGTTTTGACGCTGACACAGGATTTCGCTGGTGGCAACATCCTGGATTTGGCTGCTTCACTCAGGTTCTCCAATTCGGGGACGTGCTGAAGAATCCGTATTATGCGTTTCGCGTGGGTGTCTGGGACGGCTTTTATGCCACCCTCTTCAGCGATGGAGGATGGAGCGGTACCAGTGTCGATGGTCGTCCGCCGTGGAATTACGGGCTGATGACGATCACGTCATGCATGTCTCTGATTCCTCTCTCGCTGGTGTTACTAGGAGGATTTTCTACGGCGTGGAAGGCGGTTTGCGATCCTCGCCTGGATCGAGTTCTGTTGTTGCTCTCTTGCCTGCTAGCGGTGGCGGCCTGTGCGTATCAGTTTTTGAAATACCCTTATTACTGCCATGTGAAATCCTGGTATCTGACTGCCGCTGTTCTGCCGGTTTGTCTTTTTGCGTGTGAGGGAATTTCGCTTGTGACGGCAAACTCCCGCTGGCGTCAAAGGGGGCTGAATGCCTTCTTGTTAACATGGGCCTGCAGTTCGTTGTTCTCGTATGCGATTGTCATCGACAGCCCTGAAGCTGGATTGTGGCAGGTGATGAATGAACGAGGACTCCAGCCCTCCTCAGTGACAGAATATGGACGTCTTCATGAGAAATATCCTGATGATCCCGAAGTTGCCATGTTTTTGGCGATGCATCTGTCTTTGCAAAACAAAGATCAGGATGCAGTGGCTTTGCTTGAGCCATTTGCCCAAGGGAATAAACCTGACGTCGATCTATGGTCTGTCTACGCGGATTCTCTTCTCAAACTGGGCAGAGACTCAGAAGCTCTCGGCGTTCTGGATCGTCTGAAGCAGCTTCAGCCTGATAACACCCAATACAGTCGACTGCTTGCAAACTATTATTCGGCACGAAAAGAATTTGAATCTGTCGAAGAAGCGATTCGGCTTTCGCTGCGCAATAGTCCGGTGGATGGAGGTCTTCACGTCGATTTGTCCGAAGTGTTGTTTCAACGGGACTCCCCTGCGGAAGGAATTGAGCATTTGCGACACGCGGTGCGATATTCGCCACGTCCAACAGATGCCATTTCCCGGCTTGTCTTTGCTCTCTCGACTATCTCGGACGACTCGCTGCGCCGTCCCGAGGAAGCGATATCCCTGTCTGAGCAGATGATGAAATCAGCCAGCAAGCCGGAAGCGGTCTGGTTACGTTCACTGGCTGCGGCGCTAGCTTCTCAAGGAAATTTCACAGCATCTCTGAATGTGATCGCGAATGCCAAGAGCTTTGTCGTGGATCCGAATGCGAAAATCATGAAAGATCTACTTCAGGATGAGGCGATCTATCAATCCGGCAATGCCCTTCGTCTTGGCTCCCGTGATCTCGTCCGCTGACATCGTTGCCAACTGGCACTGTTGTCTGCTGGCACTTTTTGAACCTTGATGTCTGATTGAGTTCGTCGCCTGATGTGGAAGTTCGTCTTGTGATGAACGAGGTTTACGCCATATAAGATGTCGTTTCAGGGCCTGCGGTCTCGTTGCGCCCACTTTGATTTGCCTCTTGCCAACGTTTCTGTTCAAGGACGAAAGAAACCCATGGTGCACCCATACCGACATCTGTTTGTGACCTTCCTGACCGCGCTGGCTGCTGCCGGCTGCGGACAAGCCGGCGCTCCTGCTCAAACGGCTGCTGTTGCTCAAACACCGGCGAAAATATCCGTTTCGACGACATCAACGAGCACGCCTTTGCCGACGGCTTCCATTTCGTCAACGAGCAGCAGCGGCGTGATGGTGCCTGCTCCTTCCGAGCCAGCAGCCGCCCCTGCCCCGGCTGAGGGATCCTCTGATTGGAACCTGCGAAAGATTGCAGAAATCAAGGCGACTCCGGTTGTTGATCCTGACAGTCTCACTCCGGTCAGCGATGAGGAAATTGCCAAGCGAGAGCGTGAAAAGCAGTTGAAAGTTATTGAACTGTCGACCGCGATTCTTGCTCAGACGCATGCCGACAAAGAGAAGGAAATGGTTTTCAACGCAGCCGTTCATGCGCTATCGGAGTCACGTCTGGAACTGGCGCTCGCTGGTGATCAGAAGCAGATCGATTCGCTCTATGACGATGCGACCTCGCTGTTCAAACGCGATCCAAAGTCGGTTGCTGCTGCCACCTCGGCAGGTGCGTTGGTCAAGCTGGCAGAAAAGTGTGCCCAAAAGAATCCAGACGATCCACGTTGGCTTCAGGAATACGTCAATCAGGCGAACCTGTTTGCTCTGAGCTTCCCTCATGAATCAAACCGAGCCGTCGTGGGCCTGATGAACGCCGGGAAGTTCTGCGAAACACGTGCAGCCTGGGATCAGGCCGTCAGTTGCTATAAGACGATTCTCGAAAAATACCCGAATAATCCCCTGTCTGGTCAGGTTGTCGGAATGGCTCGACGCCTGTCAATGACGGGTCAGCCCTTGCAGTTCGCCGGGCCGACCGCTGATGGCGGCGATGTGAATATCGATGATTTCAAGGGCAAGCAGGTCCTGATCACGTTCTGGAAATCGACGGATGAATCAATGCCCGCCGTGATTGCCCAGGTCAAACAGCTGATGTCGAGCTCGAATCGTCCGGAGTTTGTCTGGGTCTGTCTGGATCAGGATGAGACGGCGATGGATAAATTCCTCGAAGGAAGTTCGCTGCCGGGACGTCAGGTGTTTTATTCGAATGCTGAACAGCGCGGGATTAATAATCCTCTGGCGCGTTATTATGGTGTGCAGACAACTCCGACAATCTGGCTGGTGGGTAAGGATGGCACTGTCAGGAACTGTCACTTGTCGGCAACAAAACTCATTGAGGATGTCCGCGCGGCGAATGCTGCGACCGAATAATGCGTCGGCAAAACGTGGAAAAAAACACAAATAAGCTACGGATTGCATTCCGTAGCTTATTTTTTGCGCGCAATCGAACACCATCACCTACAGGGATAACCCTTAAATCTGCCGATGATCAATCTGAACGCGTAAACGGCACTTGCCACGCGGAATCACGTGCACACATACTACAGATTGTACAGTACCGACTCATGTGCTGATCGCATGGACGTAGCACGGACTGTGTGATAATTCGCTGATCAATCAATTTTTATCGCAAACTATTACGCAATAGTGAGTAACAGAAACTGGACGTACAAATCTGGTGTTAGGTATTCTCCGAAATCAGATGGAAAATATCCTTCTCTGTGATCGCTTGCGAACTGGTCAAGTGAATAAGATGACAATTGATGTCGCGAGTTTCATCTACACCTGTATAAGGAGAAGGCAATGTCGCCGAAAGTAACCCTGACAACGCGCCAGCAGGAGATCTATGATTTCCTCAAAGACAAGATTATGAACCGTGGCTATGGGCCAACTGTTCGTGAGATTGGAATGCAATTCGGAATCCGATCGCCAAACGGTGTCATGTGCCACCTGAAGGCGCTGGAGCGCAAGGGTTTGATCTCACGTGAATCGCATATGTCACGTGCGATTCAACTGGCAGATGCTCCACAGCTGAAGCGATCGACACTGCCTCTGGCAGGACAAATCGCTGCCGGTATGCCCGTTCTGGCTGTCGAAGACGACGAGCGGATTGACTTCGCTCCGCTGTTCGAAGACGAAAGCCACTTCTGTCTGAAGGTCAAAGGCGAATCGATGATCGAGGATCATATCGCCGATGGTGATTATGTCGTCATCAAGAAGGCTGAATCAGCTCGCAACGGTGAAATCGTCGTCGCCCTCGTCGATGGTTCTGAAGCGACCCTGAAGCGGTTCTACAAAGAAGACGGCCGTTACCGCCTTGAGCCAGCCAACAGCTCGATGAAACCGATCTATGCTGACAACGTCGATATTCTTGGCGTTCTGATTGGCGTGATCCGACAATACTAATCAGCGATTTCGCTGATTGAGTAAAGAACTGCCCTTGAGGCGAGACCACGAAAGTGGCATGGGGTGAAAATCTCGTCGATAATTTCAAGACAGCAAACCAGATAAGGTGCCCTGGTTTGCTGTTTTTCTTTGCGCGGTGAGAAAAATCAAGAGGCCCAGATTTAACGCAAAGCCACGAAGACGCAAAGGATGTTTATGATGACTCGACGTTGATCATCTCAGGCCTGAAGGGCCGTTATCTGTCAGCCCAGGGTGAAATCCTGGGTTACGATTATCGAGACGATTTCACCGGTCCTGAAGGGATGCCTCACAGGAAATTCGCAGAGTTCCCTCATCCGACCTCGAAGACTCGGCCACCTTCTCCCCGGGGGAGAAGGAGCGTAAAAACAAAAACGCCTTCGCTTTTTAGGAGCGAAGGCGTATCGAGTTTCAATTTCAAACAGTCACAATCAACCCGCCATGGACTGGGCTTCGTACTGGTTGAGTTTGTTGTAGAGGGTCTTGAGAGCGATGCCCAGTTCGGTGGCGGCTTTGGGTTTGTCGCCGTGGTGCTTGCTCAGGACTCGGTAGATGACCTGCATTTCCATTTCACGCAGGGTCTGCGTTTTGTCGATCGCAGAACCTGACTCGTTGTCGGTCGACGAGCGACGCGACTGAGACAGGCCTGTGATGTTACCAGGCAGGTCGTCTGGAGTGATCGGGTTGCCGTTGGAGAGGATAACGGCGTGTTCGAGAGCGTTCGCGAGTTCGCGGACGTTGCCAGACCACTCGTAGGCCTTCAGAACACGGATTGCTTCCGGAGTGATGATATCATCGGGCACGGATGCACGCTTCATATGACGAGCGATCAGCGTGCGGGCGATCGGCGGAATGTCGTCCTTTCGCTCACGCAGTGGCGGCAGATTGATTTCGAACGTGTTTACGCGGAAGAAGAGGTCTTCGCGGAACGTGCCA
>SXPC01000133.1 GCA_005778225.1 Planctomyces sp.
CAAATTGTTAAATGATCTTATTAATAGCTAGTATCAAGTATGACGGAAGCCGCAGTTAAACCGCATGCAACACGGAACTTGAATCTGGATCTGCTTCGTGGGCTGGCATTGATGATGGTGCTGGTCGACCACATCGAATCGCATGCTGACGCGGGCTTAATTAGTCGATGGTCACTCAAAGAGTTCGGGTTTTCCGATGGAGCAGATCTGTTTGTCTTCCTGTCTGGTTACGTTTTTGGATTAGTCTACTACCCACGTGTTTACTCTTATGGGTTAAGGAAGTCCGGACTTCATGCACTATACCGCTCCTTTCAGATCTACATTGTTTATCTTGCCACTGTACTAGTCTTGCTGGACATCGGATACTGCTTCGGCCATCTCTCGCCATTATTGAAAATGCGACTTGCTCTTTACAGGGGCGGAAGCGAGTGTGTGTGTTCGTCCCTTGTTATGGCTTATCAACCATACGGTATTGGTATTCTTTGCTTCTACGCTTTGATACTGCCTTGGATGCCACTCATGCTTTGGTTTTTTTCTGTTCATCCAATTCTTGCGACAGTAGTATCATTTTCAGGCTACTTGTATGCGCAAACCTTTCCTTATGCATCGCTCCCTAGCTTCCCGGGAGAACCGGTTTGGAATTTCAATCCCCTCGCATGGCAGTTCCTCTTCTTCCTTGGGCTGGCTTGCTACGCTGTGCAGCCCAAAAAGGCTGAACTTCGAAGCCAAAATATCAGATTCACTCTTGCATCTTCGGTATTGTTGTTCTCCATGGCTCTTAAATTAGGCTGGCTTGAATCCATATTATCGAGTTTCTCAATCAGTCAGATTTCCTCTTGGGCGAATGTAGCGAGTAATAAAAGTTGCCTCGGTCCTTTGCGGATTGTTCATTTTCTGAGTCTTGCATTCGTATTCTCTTGCCTAGCCCCCAGTTCCAACTCACCGGTTTGGCGAAGCAAATTTCTGCAGCCATTGGTAGTCTGTGGACAACATTCTCTGCACATCTACGCGCTGGGCGTGGTACTGCTCTTCGTTTCCATAATCGTTTTTGATCTATACGGTAGTCAAGCTTGGCTCGTTCTCACAATCATTGTGATCAGCATGCTGAGCAGCATCACACTCGCGTTTTCCCTGCATAGATTGAAGAAGTGAGATGATCAATAAACGTCAACAGAACGACCAGCAGTTTGATACTCCGATAGTGCCGCCTCCCTCCCAAACTCAGGAAAGTGACGCGCCACACGCCACACCGACATGGCATCGCCGGACTGTCGCTTCTCTCCTCATTTGTCAGGCATTTTTATTGGCGTGGATTGGGTGGATCAAAGCACCTGTCTTCGATGAAATCGCGCATGTGCCTTCCGGGCTTAGTCATTGGGCGACGGGAGATTTCTCTCTGTACCGTGTAAATCCGCCGTTGATTCGTATGTTAGCGACTATACCCCTACTTGCTATTCAGCCGAAAACTGATTGGAAGGGCTACTCCGAAGATCCTTATGCTAGGCCGGAATTCATCATTGGCCGACGTTTTATGGACGCCAATGACCTAAACGCTTTCTGGTATTACACGCTTTGCCGCTGGATGCTCATTCCGATAGTCCTTTTTGGCGGATGGATATGCTACTTATGGGCGAGTGAACTTTTCGGCCGTCGCTCCGGAATTGCTGCTCTTGCCCTCTGGTGTTTTTCTCCCAACATTCTTGGTTGGGGTGCCATCAATACACCCGACGTAGGGGCGGCTGTTTTCGGAGTGACAGCCGTTTACACGTTTCGGAACTGGCTGTTGAGACCATCCTGGGCCACCTGTTCCCTCGCCGGCACGTGCTTGGGAGCTGCTGAGTTGACAAAGTCAACCTGGATCATTCTCTTCGAACTATGGCCACTGGCATGGCTCTCATGGCGTATTTTCTCGAGACATTCCAGCTCTCCTCAGCCCTCTGCTCTCCAGTTGGCGGGCGTCCTACTTCTGGGTCTTTATCTTCTCAATCTCGGCTATGGATTTGAAGGAAGCTTCTCTCGCCTCGACAGCTTCAAATTCATTTCAGAATCTCTCGGTGGAACTGGCGCGCACGAGATACCCGGGAGCCGATTTGAAAACACATCACTTGGCTGGATTCCGGTTCCGCTTCCAGCGAACTATGTGAAAGGAATTGATGTTCAAAAGTATGACTTCGAAGTCGGAAAATGGTCTTATCTTCGCGGAGAAACCAAACACGGTGGTTGGTGGTATTGGTACATCTATGCTTTGCTGGTAAAATCCCCACTGGGCACACTCTTTCTACTCGCGGTCGCTTCGGTCCTTTTTTGCTCACGTCGTTTTCGGGTCGCATGGCGAGAAGAGCTTGCGCTCATATTACCAGCACTCGTGGTCCTGGTATTTGTAAGTTCCCAGACTGGCTTCAACCGATACTTACGGTATGTCATCCCGATCATTCCGTTCTGCCTGATTTTTGCCAGCCGCGTTTTCAACGAGAACGTGTTGCGATACAAATTGCTCCGCCTAGTTGGGACGATCGTCGTGATAATATCCGCCATTGAGAGCTTGTGGGTTTACCCGCACTCGATGTCGTTCTTCAACCGGGCCGTTGGCGGCCCCACTGGCGGACCTTCCCATTTGCTAGACGCCAACATCGACTGGGGTCAAGATCTACTCTTGCTTAAAGACTTTGTACGTAAGCATTCTGAGATCGGAACAATTCGCCTTGCATACTTCGGTATGGCCGAACCAGAATGGGCTGAATTTCCCTTTGAACCCGCCCCTAAAGCTGATGAGTTGAACGGCAACCCTCCACCGCCGGGTTGGTATGCGGTCAGCGTCAACCATGTCTACGGCTATCGGCATAATGAGCATGATAAGCCCTGGTATGCTTATTTTGCGCAGTACCAGCCTCGCTCCCACCTTGGCTATTCTATTTATGTGTACGAAATCAATGGCTCATCGAAATCAACACCGCAGACAAGGAATGTGAATCGCATGGCACCAAGAATACAATGATTTCGAGAAACTTGCTTCCGCCACACCCACCCTTCTCTCCATCAAATTAACACAAAATAAATTTGACAAATTTACAGAGCGACAGTAATCTGAATATCCGAAATATATGTGCAGTTGCTGTTTGTGGTGCAATTATGCTTGAAGGCTGCAACAATGATGTGCCGTATCGAATTATCAAGATCGCTGCGTTCGTGTATTTTCTTATTTTGATGCCTGTGACATTAGCTTTTGTAGCAATGAGTCTGCTAGCAGTGAGAGGGGTGGATGACATGGCTGCTACTGCATGGGCAGAGCACCGACGGGCCTGCATTCAAGCTCCGGCTGCTAAATATCATCTTGACCGTTCGCGTGCGGTGCGTGGAGCAGTCTATGGTCCCGATGGGAAGCCGGTAGAGGATAGCTTGGTCCGATGCATCCGAGCGAAATCATTGCTCTTGAAAGCAAGCAACTTTCCGCCGGTTCCGGAGTTGTGGTCGGATCTTGTTGAAGCTGAGACGCGGACCGACAGTCATGGCAGATTTGAATTTACTCATCTCGATGAAGGCTGTTGGACCATTTGCACATCGGCAGCTGGTCTTGCCCCAGACGTGCAGAGTTTAGTGCTTGTTCAAGACGGAAGTGGCGCCAGCTTGGATATCAATCTAACCCATCCCAAGACTTTACGCGTAGTACTGCAAGGCTTCGATAAGCGTCCGCGGCGTGTCTACCTAGTTCCGTACCGATGGTGGCCCGAACTTTTATCACGAGACTTTGTTGGAACTGAGCAAGAACTCATGTTCACGGAAATCGGAGGACCATTTGCCAAGGGGCTGATAGTGGTCGCTGATCTCGATGGAAAGTCAAACTGGCTTCCCAAGTTTGCTTACAACCTAGAGCAATCGGACGAAGCAGTCGTGTTAGCTGATGACGACTTGGCTATGTCATCTTTGAGCGTTCCTGAAACAACGAGTTTGTTGCGATGGAAGACGGAGATCTCAGAGGCAGAGCGATTGTTCTTTGGCTTGCTGACTCCCGTCGCACTCTTTTGTAATCCTGAAAGCTTACTTCGGAAGGCTGCTAACGGGCAACACGGAGATTCGCTCACCCTAGAAGAAAACAGGGTTTTGCGAGGTTTTGGTCCAAATGCATATGTGCCCATGCTCATCGAGTCGCAAAGTGGTGATGCCTGGTTGGAATACACAAGCGAGGCTTCAGAATTCGAATTGAAAAACATCTCTAATGGTACGTATCGTGTTCGAGCTTTGGATTCGTTTGGCCGTTTGACATTTGCTCGCGGTGCTGTCGTTAACAATTCCCCTGATACAGAACTTGCAGTTCGGCCTATCGCCCACGTTCTTGTCGATGAACCACGAAGTCGTGAAGTGATGGGTACCGTTCGATGGGAAGATGGGAGCCCGGCAGTTGGAGCCAATGTTTTTCTGCAGGACGCGGCAAGTTTTCGTCGTTTCCTACAAAAAGTGGACGTGAATCGGAACGGTTTTTTTTATGTCCCCGAGGTTCCTGCATCAAGATATGTCGCCTTTGCTATGCCTCCAGATGACGAGCAAGCTATGAAGAATTTCGTCAGTTTTGACGTCAATGAGTTGCCGCGTGAAAAATGGGCTGATCTAATTGTTTCCAATCGTCGCATCGTTGGGAAGCTTCCAGATACTCGCTTTTGGCAGCGTATTGAATTGCTTCGTGAGGGTCAAGAAGATCAGAAAACTGTCGTATGGACGATTTCCCCAATCAAGAACAGAGACTTTGAAATTTCCAATGTCCTGGCCGGAAAATATAGTATAAGAGCGATCGGAGAAAGCGATGCCTCAAACGTCATATCTCTCCCCTTTGATATCGCTCAAGAATCAAGCACAAATGTTCGCTGGCCTGAATAGAGTCTCGTGTCCCTCTTCCCCTGAATCTGGAGCGTAATGCAAATGCGAATGTTCATTCTACGTGTGACTGCTATCGGCCTCGTAGCTTTATCTTTAATCCAATTTTTGGATTCGGAGAGTCGAACCACAGAAACCTCTGAACTCGAAGCATCACTATTCGACAATGGTTCTCTACGCCACGCAAATGCAGCAATTCATATGAATGCCAGTTCGCTCGATGTTAAGCCAGCAGTAGACCGCTGGACTCGTGGTGATCAAGTTCTTGACGGAATTGGTTCATTGGTAAGTCTGGTATCGTTCAATTCAGTTGCCTACGCACAGGCCCAGCCACCAACATCGGCAGCCTCAGGAACTGGCGGTCCGGTTGGGTGCTCAGCGTCAGGGGCAAGTACAGCCCAGACGCTTTCATGTTCTACAAATCAAGACTCGGGAGCGGTGGATGGATATGGCTCTTGGTGCTCCACTGCTGCCGCCGGTCCTGCCGGAACAGGAACAGCCGTTTGCTCGGCGTATGAACCTCCTACACCGCCAGTCGGTGTAGGAAGTGATAACACTCCCTGTTCTGCGGCAGGCAACGGTTCTTCGATTCCGGGAGCGGTGAATTACTGCTCCGCCGGCGGAACGACTGGAGCAGTTGGCTGCAGCACTGCGGGGGGGCAGAACAATGGAACCAATTCGGATGGTGCAGTCGTTTGCAGTGCAACTGGAGCTGTAGTCTCGGGCAATAGTTGCTCAGCAACTGCAGGTGGAGCAAGTATAACCTGTTCCACGAATGCGGGCCAACATCAGGCATGCAGCGCAGGCCAGACTTCCGGTACAAATTCAGCAAGCTGTTCAGCTACCGGAACTTCGACCGGCGGAGCAACAGCGATGTGCTCAGTGAGCGCCTCGGCAACATCAGGAGGCCACAACAACAAATGTTCCGCTGTTGCGTACAACCCTCCGCTACCGCCTGGAGGTACAGATTCGAGTTCGGCAAATTGCTCTACTAGCGGAACAACCAACGCGACCTGCTCAGTTGCCGCAGGAAATACCGGAGGAGAGAACAACACCGCTTGTACTGTAATACCTTTCGGCTCCAATACACCGCCGGCAGGCTATGCCTGTAGTGCAACCGCTGGAGCTGCAGCAAATAGCTGTAGTGTGATTCAAGCAGATGGTACAGCTACGGGACCCACCGGCACGCCACCGACTTGTGGAGGCCCAATTCACGGTCACTAAGATATAAAGTATTTGGGCTAGATGACGCTCCTGGTAAATTATGGCGTGGATTAATGTTCCCAGCCACTTCTTTAATACACAAACAAAACATGCCTTTGATTCTTTGTATGAATCGGGAGCGTAGTTAAAACTACTTACAGGAGAAAAATATGTCCAAAGTACTTTGGAGTGGAGCCGTTTTATCTTTAATAATTATAAATATAGCTTTGTTGAGTCGCACGCGTGAACATGTCGGTCCTTGGAATGAAGATTATAAAAAAACTGATTCGAAAGAAATGCAGAATCTTAGGGCAGGGCGGCGTGTGAATTCACTATTCATCACGCATGAACCATTTGATCTAATTGGAGCACTCGTAACGAACCGGCATTGGAATGAAGTTCTTCAGCTTGACGAAGATCAAGCCGAAGCCATCAAGAAACTAGACAACGTTCTTCAGAATGCTCGTGAGTTCATGTGGAAAGGCGATGCTGATCATCCTGTGGACGATCTTGAATCGTATAAAGCTTATCTGGCTCGTAGCGATCAAAGACGTAGCTCTTCTATCCGGCATGGACAGCGAATGGTATCTCTCGGACTACTTACAGAGCGTCAGTCCTCATTTGTTCTGCAACGGTATTTAACGCAGGGACGACCAATGCAGAAATTGTTCGACGAAAATATTCAGGAACTTCTGGCTATTACGGCAGCGCAGAATAGGCAGTTGACTCGAGTGGCAATGGATGAGAATGCCGATACGAGCGACATTAAGTTCATCGAAGCGGCAATGTCTCCCGACGACAAGATCAGAAAACAAGCAGGAGCCTTTTTGGAAGAAGCGGCGGCCAAGGGAGAATTGGCAGCCAAAGCGGTTTTGACTCCCGAGCAGCTAGCGACATGGTCGAAATTAACCGAGCAACGCTCCTTGCCGCTAGAGAGACCTGAGATTCCGACTCCTCCTGCCGAAATTCTGTCGAGAATTCAGCTGGCCCAGATTTCGCCGGTATTTCGCGAATTAAAGAAGAAGGCAGATGGTCTCCAACTTGCCAAAGAGCAACAGGAAGCACTTCTCGATTTAGAAGACGTGGTTCGCAAAGGTCTTTATTGGATGAGCCTTGCCAGTACTGACACCCCTATACCAAATAGCAAGAACAATCTATTTGCGCAGAAACTCTCAGAATCGCAAAGGTCATTCATCAAGCATGCTGAACATGTTGCCCTGAAAGGGATTTTAACTCAGGACCAGGCCAAGGAAATTCATGCCGCCGTCAACTAGCGACGAGATTCTGGAGCAGCGACCAAAACGTTTCGTTGTTAGAATAGCTGAGGGTTCTCAAACTTACATTTTGAGAGTTTTGATAACGTTTGTCGTCCTTGTGGGCCTGCTCTGGCTCGACGGTCAATTTGGTCCTACGACGTTCCTTTTGCGCCGGTTCTCAGCAGCTTTACTCTTAGCAGCTGTCTCATTCATAGTGATTCGAGAGAAAATCAGGATTATAAACGCGGTACTACTCGCGATTATCTTAAGCTTTATTGCTATCGCACCGACTATACCCTTAGTCCTGCTGGCTTACGTCTTAGCAATCTGTTCCATCAGCCGAACTTACCATATCGATGTTGCTTATCTACCAAATGGACTGGCACAGGCTTGCTTTGCTTATATTGGATTTCGGTTTTTTGGAGAACTGCTTCCGCCAATTCGTGTGTTAAACGAGAAGCTTTATGAAATAGTGAAAGCATATCTTCGTTTTGCAACAGGAACTGAGCATAATTTGGGAATGACGGCATTGGGATTCCCTGCAATCAGTCTCGCATTAATATATCTATTTTGGAGATGGCGAGTTTCTGCGTCAGGCGCGAGGCTCATTGCCATGCTTATGCTTTTATTGACTTGGTTTATATCGTTGCCTATTCTGGTCATTAAATCACCAGGAGCGTTGGACATTTTCTCGCGAGGTGCTGGTTTAGGGCTGCTAGGACTCGCAGTCGCCGTATTAATTGACGCCTTAGCGTCATCCAAGCCTAGATTAGCTCAATCAAATAAAAGTCAGATGCTTTTAGTTGTCTCATTTTCGTGTGCAACCTGCATCCTTGGCGGAGCCATACTTGTTGGAGTGATTAATCCTTTCTATTCAGCTAAGAGCATCCTTGTGCATAACCGAGGAGGCTTAGATTGGGATCGGCCTGTATTCGGAAAGTTTGGCGCATTCAGCGGTGGAATGTTTGGATTGCTACCGGTTTATGTGCGGGCAAATGGCTACCAGTTCGAAGTATTAGATAAAGAAGAAATAACATCTACGGATCTCCTTGGATTTCAAACACTCGTTTTGATCAATTCTCCAAAGAAGTGGACGAGTTCTGAGAAAATGACAGTAATGGCCTTTGTGGCAGATGGAGGGAGCCTTTTAATTCTTGGCGATCACACTAATGTGTTCGGCTTGATGGATGGGTTTAATACTCTGCTAGCAGAATCTGGAATCCAATTTAAATTCGATTCTGCGTACCATGCGCGTTCAACATGGCGAGGATGTTATTCTGCTGCACCTGATGCGGTCGCTGCTGGTTGGAGTCTCGAGGGGCCAGGAATGGGAATTGGCGCCTCTTTGGATCTTCAGGGATGGTCACGTCCTCTTCTGAGTGGACGCTATGCTCATTCAGATATCGGATCCGAGTCAAACGTCATCGGTAGTTTCCTGGGAAACTACAGTTACGACCCTGGAGAAGAGCTTGGTGATGTTGCAATGATTGCATCAGTGGTTCACGGCCGTGGAAGAATAGTCGTGTTTGGTGATACATCGCCTTTCCAGGGGAGCCAGAGCTATTCTTTTCCTCGGACTGTTGGACCAATTCTCAGTCTGCTATCTCGTCCCGCCACCATATTCGAGCAAAACATTGTTCGGTTTTGGGTTGCGATGCTTTGGCTGGTTATGATTCTCACCTTGTGGGTACTTTGCTTGGATTTATTCTCGACTTCTATCATTTTATTTTCGCTATTTCTAAGCATGAGCATAAGTGGATGCATAAATCGATTCACTTTAAGCTCTCCAATCAGTATCGATTCCGACTGCGTTCTTATTGATAACACACATCTCCCGGCTGTTGGTCACTATGCAGCACGATTCAATCCTTCAGGACCACTCGAAACAAACTTGCTCCGATGTGGCTTACGCACAGTTCATCTCGATAGTTGGGACATTGCTAAAATCTCCAAAGCGAAAGGTATCGCATTTATCGCTCCTCAGAGACCGTTCACACGTTCCGAAGTGGATAGCTTGCTTGAATTCGAAAAAAGCGGGGGAATTGTTCTGCTCGCTGTAGGCCATGCCGAATCGCCCCCATCGCAATCTCTTTTGAGTGCTCACGGATTGAAGTTGGAGGGCCGCCCTCTCGGCACCGTTCCCAAAGTTATCGATAATCAGGGGCAAGAGAGACCACGGTTCCTTGATGCTTGGCCTATTGTCAGCACTTCAGGCGCCGACTTGACAGTAAGTTCGGATATCGAAGTGCTATATCGTACTGAAGATGATATTACCGCGCTCTTCTGCAGAAAGGGCAGTGGAGGACTACTCCTTATTTCTGACAGCAGGTATTTCTCTTCAATGAACGTCGAAGACGTGGCAGGACATTGGATGGGAAATCTTGCATTCATTTACGAAGTCTTCAGGAAATATTTGGCTGCTGACCCCGATAGCGTACAGCCACTATTCAACTCTCCGACAAAACCTGAATGACAGGTGAGCGAAAAAATGCAATCAGCAATCCGCGCGCAAGCCACCAAGTCTTCGAAAGTCGACAGCATCTTTAATTCTAACGACCGATGGCAATTGTATTCCCCCCCGCTTGGAGTTGCGGCAGCATTGATTGCTGCTGCCTGGTCGTTCATTGACCCCCTCTATGGGCCATCACAGCCTTATTTGGCAGGAGGCACAGCGACTATAGGAATAAGTCTTCTTGCGCCGAGCCTCATTAGACATCGGACTCGACTTCAGTTCGTGTGCTGGATGCTACTTATCGGAATGATTAGTACGGTTTGCCTAACAACTCTGGATCGAATTCTCGGGCCGATGGAGGCTCGCATTGGACCTCTAGGATTTTATGCTCAAATTGTTGCTCCGTTGCTTGAACTAACAGGCTATCCAGCGGGTATCCACGGGGAGCATCTTAGCGTCACACACCCAGATGGCCTCGTACAAATACTTCCTTCTTTCGAGAAACTGGGGCTGTATTCTTTAACGTCACTGTATTGTCTTTGGACGGTGTTGCGAGTCGTTTTGGATGGCCGCCGACTTTTCGATATCGCGGTTACTGGAGTTTTATTATTTCCTGCAGTGGCACTTGTTCGATTCTTCATCTGCTCACTGCTTTTTTTGGAGTATGACAATGTCCTGACCGGGCAGAACGGATTCACAGCTTTATCGATCTACAACAGTCACATAGTAGATTCCGTTACACTAGTAGCCTCTGGCTTTATTCTTGACTTCATAGCATCACGAATGGTGACAAGTATCGAAATTCCGCATCAGAGTCTTTCCTTCAAACGACTAGGGCTTTTTTCTGCAGTTTTTTTGGGACTAGGGCTTTTAATGGGCTTTACGATTTGGCTCACCCCTCCTGGGAAGCAGAAGTCCGGAAGAGTTTTATTCGACGATCGCTTCTGCGGTGTGTGGGAGCCGACTGCACGACAACTTGATACAGAGTGGTATGGGGACTTTTCCACCTATAGCTTTAGCTCTTTGGCGGAGTGGCTGGGACATTGGTTTGTTGTCGATGTTAACACCCGGTATGAATATACTGACAGTTTTCTGGCACAGTATGATGTTCTTGTTATAAAAACTCCGGTGTTGCCTATCCCTGCATCAGAGCGTGAAGCAATTGATCGCTTCGTCACATCAGGTGGTGGTCTGCTACTCGTTGGCGATCACACGAATTTACTAGGTATGGGAACCCACTTAAACTCACTTTGCGAAAAATACGGCATCTCATTTCGCTATGACTCCGTCAGCGATGCAACTTCAGGCGGATTTGTAAATTTCTTTGCGCCAAGCATAGGAAAAAGTCCTTCAGCAATTCACGTAAAACATTTACAGTTTATGACATCATGTTCGCTTGAAGTGAGTATCAATGCGGAGCCGATAATTGTAGCCTCGGGTTGTCGACGTGACCCACATGATTATGCAAATCCGAGCTTTTTTGGCAGGAGCGGCCCGCACCCTGAACTCTCTCATGGCTCAACTGTCTTGGCAGCATCGGCGCGCGCTGGAAAGGGTACAATAGCAGCCTTTACCGACAGTACAGTTTGGTCCTCGTTTGCCGTATTCCAGTTCGACAGGGAGAAGCTAGCGGCAGATCTTGTCAATTTGCTTAATCGGGACCATAGTTTAGCGGGCCCTGTTCTAAGAGTGATCGCTGTAATCACCTTGGTGCTGACTGTGTCATTTTGCTACTGTAGTGTGCAATTAACTGAAGCCAGGCTCGGCCTCATTGGACTATTTATAGGTGGATGGGGTGGCGTGCTTATTTCCGATCGAGTTCATGCAGACTTATATGACTTGGGGCCATCTCGATCACCAGTTCATGAAGTAGCCTTTCTTTGGCAAGGCGGTAGCTGTGCTTTTCCACCGGTTCTTGGTGATACAGGTTCTCTTCCTATGGATCGCGCGTTCGACACACTTTTTGTTTCTGTGCAACGCTTAGGATTTGTCCCTCGAGTGGCCTATACCTATGACAAAGATCTTTTTACTAGTGACACTCGAGTTCTTTTCGTGATTGCTCCAGTGATGAATCCACCTCGTTCGACGTTGTCTCGGATCCAATCTTTCGTGCAGGAAGGGGGGATGCTAATTATTCTCGATGATGGCAGGTTAGGCGGAAGCGGCAGCGCCGGAGATTATTTGAAGACCTTCGGCGTGCATCTCAAATATACAGTGAGTTCTACGGCCTCAAATCAACCACACGTTCATAGTTCTCTGGAGGGATTGTCGGAACTGAAGGACACGCCAGCATCGGACGTGTTTGTCGGTTATCAGGCTTTCGGGGATGGGCATGTCGTTTACATGCGAGAAGCCTCAGAGTTTTCAAGGGCTAAGATGGGACATTGCTTTTCGCGTCCTGGGAAGTCTGCATCCGAAAGATACAAGACAATATTTTGGCTTCTCACGAACATCTTGAAGCCGGTAGAAAATGATCGAAGGTATTACGGAATCTGCGAATAAAGTCTCGATATGACATATCGAGAAAGTCGACGCGATTTCATATTCATGCATAAACAATAACTTTGAGCTTCCACATCGCGTTCACTCTTGATATTCAAGTAACAAGTTAGAGGAGGTGAGAGTATTAAGGAATGCAAGAACTTATCTTATTCCAAAGCAAACGAAATAATTATTCTTTCAGATATGTTCTTGTCGCATTTTTATGTCTGGGGGCGTTGGTCGCGTTTTTTGTGGTTGGGCTCGATGTCCTAAAGCAATTTTGCCTCGCATTGGAAACTAACGTACCGATCAGCTCTCTCTACCAGTTTCGAGCGAGGAAACTCACAACTCAACTATCAGGAAGCAATAATCTAGTCCAGTTAAGATACCGTCTGATGAGTCCTGCTAAATTATCCGCTGAAAAGGCGCCAGTGTTAATTTTTTTGCATGGCAAAGGAGCTCGTGGCTCGGATAACGTGCGACAACTACTATCCTTACCACTATTGCTCCAGGAAGAGCCGTATCGCAGTAAATTTCCGTGTTATGTACTCGTACCACAGTGCCCTAACACTCATGATTGGAAATCGTACAACATTTTCAAACCTCCCAATAACTTTCAGCATCCCATCATGGCGATGCTTAATGATGTCCTCCAAAATCACCCTGCCGACCCTAATCGGGTCTACCTATGTGGATTCTCGATGGGCGGGTACGGATGTTGGGATTTGGCCACCCAGTATCCAGAACGTTTCGCTGCACTCGTCCCAATTGCTGGCGGCGGAGACGCTGCACGAGTCTACGCTCTTTCCAGGACACCGATCTGGAACGTTCACAGCCGAGACGACCAAACAGTTCCAGTCACGCAATCACGGGATCTTATAAATGCCTTGAAAAAAGCTGGTGGCAATCCGAAATATACGGAATATGCTAACGCTGGGCATGGTGCCTGGCAGCCAGCGTTTCGCGATTCGGACGAAATCCTGACGTGGATGTTTCAGCAATCTCGAACACAGTCACCAGATGTTAAAGATGGTCGCAACGAAGCAAACTTTATTTGGTGACCTATTCCATTTATTCGAGAGGGAGACTTTTACGAGTAGTAGCTTAACAATCGCTAAAGACGCCAGTTTTGGTATTCCTTTAGTTCCGGCAAAGTCTTGTTTACGGAAGTAAGCTGAGCATCAGCAAACGTCATACTATTGGGGCCATAAAGTCGAGCATGTCGTGGACCTTGAATCACCGAAGTCACTGCTGACCTTTACCGACTGCCAAGAAACAGGCGTGCGGACGTACTCCCCAAGCGTCAAAGTAACGCCAAAGATGGCCGTCGCCACCGGCAGGACAAGTTTCAAGAAAATGAGCAAACCTTCCGCGCGAACCGTCGTGGCGTTCCGCGCGAGAAAGGAAGGCAGTTACAGCGTCTACGCAGTGAACAGGTGGAACGCAGCTTCGTGCACGTGTGTGATACCGGCGGCGCGAGGTGGACCTGGCTACGCGATGGCATCGGGAAGGTCAAAATGCGTTTTCTGATTACAGCAGCAGCCAGAAACCTGAGTCTGATGATGCATTACTCGTAAGCGTCGGCAAACCGCGCGTTCCCCAAGACGCGATCAATCATCTCGGTATCTCTCAACCACCCGCTTCTGCTACGCCGCCTGATTTTTCCCGAGTATGGAAGGAGCACTTCCCTCACCGAACAACTCACCATTATCAACAGCCGCTACAACATCACCTGATGGGAATTGAAGCGATTACCAAAATCGCCAGTTTCTGACGCTGCTGCAGTGATGGCCAAACTTCTGCGACAGAAGCAAGCTGTGCATTCTCAGATGGCAAACCACGACAATTCGAGCAAACCAAGTGCTGAGCTTTTACTGACTCGGCAATGGGCTGTTTTTGTAAATCTATGCCGTTCAGAAGCTTGCAGATCTCCTCCGCGGAGTTCGAATCCCCCTCCATCACCGCAAATGCACTGCACGTAAAGTTACATTTACGAATTAGCAAAGTCTCATTATAAGCAAGACTCATTGCTCGATGCTGTGAATGTTGGAAGCAAGTATCGCAAAGCTTCTATTATTTCAATTTCTTGCGAAGGCAAGACTGGTTCGGCACAAATGGACGCAAATGATTGGTTCTTGGCCCGCTGTGCGGAGCATCCAGACGGGATCTGCTACTACCTGCAGGACGCTGAGACTGCCGACAGTCTTCGTTTTCTTTTCCAGGGCATTTCCGAAATTGAATTAGAACACGAGCGACAGCACGCCGAAAAGTACTCCCGATACAATACTCTCGGGCATTCACCTAATTATGAGTTTGTCGCTCATCCCTTGAAAATTTCTCGTCCGGCGAGCGGCAGAAGCGTTGAACGATTCCAGGCTTTGGAAATGGAGCCGTCGTTTGTACAGTCCGTCGCAACCATTAATTTCGATGGAGTCGAGAAGCTCGCCGAAGGGCATTGGGCGGCTAACGGCAGATTCATTGTCAATTCGAATTTCCTGCGCGAGATGGAAAGAATTCGACTCGCGTGGGGTGCTCTTCCCAAAAGCAGCCGCCCGCTTTTTCCTATGAATATCCGCTCCTTACGAACGTTGGGAGGCTCGCCGTCCAATAGATTCATTAGTCAGTTTCAATCGTTCGCAAGACGGTGGCGAATCCAGCAGATCCTGATGTGGCACTTGGTTGATCTCGATCCTGTGTTCCTGGTTCCCAAAAAGGATCTACACGTGATGTATAAATCACTACGGGCCAGTCCAGAACTTCCGACGGCTTTCTCACTGAGTTCCGTGGCGCCCCATTCTCGCGGTAAAATCTATCGCGACCATCGAGCGCGGTCCGAAGCCGATGGAATCTATGATCATAATTATATCCAAACGTATATTGCTTTCATGCGAATTCATCACTGGCAACGAGTCTTAGATTTACGTTATCCAACTCTTGAGCGTCCTCGTGATTTCGTTACTCGACGCAATTTCCTCATTGCAGAGCTCTGTGGCCTCTCTGGAGACCGGATCAAAAAATTGATGAACAGGATGGCACAATTCCGGGCAGGATCATTGTCGACCCTAAAGGGAATGCGTTGAGGTCGGGGAGCCGCCGTTTGCTGGCTGCTTGACTACTAAATTTTGCTCCAATTCGCACCATAATAAATTAGATGCGGTGCGCTAATCCTCGGCCATTGCCGAATGCTTCACTTTTTGCTGGCTGACGCCCTATCGCGGTCGCCATTCCGCTACTTCGGTCGCGGTACGCCTACCGCCAGCCATCTTCTGTCTGAACTCGTCTTCTGCATATTGCGACGAAAGTCTTGCGCAAAAATGCGCCCCCGACAACCTTTTGGATCCCTAATAGTCTGTGCCCATCTTTACCTGAAGGAGCACAGATATGACTTATCACAATCGCGATCGAACGTCTGCCGACGACGAACTCTATCTCCTCACGACCCTAGAAGCAGCGGAGCTGCTTCGGGTCAAGCGTAAAACTCTCTACCAGCATGTTGCTCGCGGCGACTACGAAGGTGCTTGCAAGAAACAAGGCAAGCACCTCGTCTTCCATCGCCGGCGGTTGCTGAAACTCGTTGATCACTCATTCGACAGAAAAGGAAAAAAAAGATGACCAAGTTTAGATTGAAAATAGGAGCCCGCGTCACCGTTTGCCAACGCGGGCAGATCTACCACGCCGAATACTATGAAAACGGCAAACAGAAGCGTGTTTCGCTATCCACCAAAAATCTCAAAGTCGCCAAAGAAAAGGCGATCAAGATTGATCACGCCTTGGTGAATGGCGAGTCCAATCAAACGACCGACCTTTCTCTTGTGGAAGCCATCGAGCTCTACATCGATTGGCTAAGGACGGAACGACGAGCCAAGAGTTCTATCCAACGTTACCAAGGGGAATTGAATTCGTTTCACGTATTCTGTGGCATCAAAAAGATTCTTCGCTTGTCGCAGATCAAGGCGTCAACATTTGACGCTTACCGAAGTGATCGCACTTCAGAAGTTGCTGCCAAGACGCTCTACCATGAATCCGTTGTCATCAAGCAGTTTCTCACGTGGTGCGAGTCGCGCAGCTATCTTTTGAAGAGCCCTTTAATCAAAGTTCGCATTACCAAACCTCCGCTCGTGAAACGAACGCCGCTCAAACACGAGCAACTTGTTGAGATTGTCCGCAAGCTGCCACGCCACCATCAACTGGTCGTCCTGACGTTGGCCCATTCCGGGTTGAGAGTCGGAGAGCTGCAAAGACTGCAGCCCAACGACGTGAACGTTGAGGCTGGATGGTTCGCAGTTGAATCGCGCGAAGGCCTCGAAACCAAAACTCGCGAATCTCGACGTGTCCCGATCCACAAAGAACTGCTCCTTCTGTTTCGGAAGCATCAGCGTGGCCGCGATTGGTTTTTTACCTCGCCGGCTTCCAGCGAATATCCAGATGGGCAGCGATGGATCTCTCCCAAAAAATTAAATGAAGCATTTCAACGTGCTGTCAAAGCCTGCGGACTGCCGGCTGGTCTGAAAAACAAAGGATTTACCATCCACTCTTTACGCCACTACTTCAAATCGACCAGTGTCTATTCTGATGTTCCTCAGCACGTGACCAATGCGTGGATGGGACACTCAGATCGTTCGACCGCAGAAATCTACTTTCATCGCGACGACACGAAAGAACTGCAGTTGATCAATCGGCTCCCGTTACTTTTGGCTAGCGCCACAACAACTTCAAATTCCGTTTCAGTTTCAAAGTCATAACGAAAGGACTTCACCATGACTCTCGTTTTTGCAATCCCGTCCAAAAAGGACAAATTGAGGACAGCGACCTCCGCTGACTGGAATCATCCACCGCAAGCACAGCCGATTTCTCGGTTTACGGCGACCAAGCAAAACCAAGCGGAGAGGGGGGGATTCGAACCCCCGGTACCGGTTTCCCAGCACACCAGATTAGCAATCTAGCGCATTCGGCCACTCTGCCACCTCTCCGGGCGGACTGATCTTACAGAAACAAACAAGTCATGCCAAGGGACAACGAATCACGGGAGGGGGTTCGAAGTGAGTTCCTACGAATGGGGCGTTTCCGCGGATTTTTCAATGAAGATGCAAAGTTGAGGTGGTTTGCGCGCGACATGCTAGTCGAAACGGTGTCAATGTCGTATCTTTTCAGGTCAACAGACTTTGTTGTGTTGAACTGTCCTGCGAGTTTGACCTCGGTATTTCTCGACTCTTTGTGTTTGAAGCCTATTGCCATGTCGACCGAACTTGCCTACCAGTCCTGCCTGTCTCCTGACAATCCTCAGACTTACAGCGTTGGTGATGTGATTTCTGCAGGTCCAGGGGGAGATCTGTTGGATATTTCTTATGACTGGGACCGGGTCGAGGTGCCGTCATCGCTGAAGGAGTTCGAGAAGGCCTGGTCAAATCGCAGTCACCCGCTGGATTACAGTGGTGTGTGGAGGTTCCGCAAGCTGCTGCCGTTTGCTCCGGATGATCAGATCGTCACGATCGGCGAAGGGCAGACCTATCTGCAGAAGAACGATCATGTTGGTAAATATGCGGGTATGAAGTCGGGTTCTTTGTACCTGCAGTACGAAGGGCTGAATCCGAGCGGGTCGTTCAAAGACAATGGCATGACAGCTGCCAGTACGCACGCCCGGATGGTCGGAGCGAAGTTTGCAGCGTGTGCCTCGACCGGAAACACGTCGGCTTCGCTGGCGATTTATGGAGGAGTCACAGGGTTATTCAAGGTGATCGTGTTTGTCGGCAGTGGGAAGATTGCTTACGGGAAGCTGTCGCAGGCTCTGGACTACGGGGCGGTGACGTTGCAGATCCAGGGGGATTTTGATGACGCGTTGGCACAAGTGAGAAAGGTAGCCATCGAAGCGGGAATTTACCTGTGCAACAGCGTCAACCCGTTTCGCCTTGAGGGGCAGAAGTCGATCATGTATCGGGTTCTGGAAGGCCTGAACTGGGAAGTGCCGGACTGGATCGTTGTGCCAGGAGGGAATCTTGGAAATTCGTCCGCGTTCGGGAAGGCGTTTATGGAGCTCAAGCAGTTAGGACTCATTGACCGGGTGCCGCGATTGGCTGTGATCAATGCTCAAGGGGCAAATACGCTCAATCGGCTGTATAACGAGAAGGGATTGCGATGGAACGATGGGCGACCAAGCGAGTTACTCATTTCCGAATATTATCTTGATCTGGACACCCGTAATGAGCGTGCTCATACCCTCGCATCGGCAATTGAAATCAATCGCCCGGTGAATCTGAAAAAATGTTTACGCGCCCTCGATTTCATGAATGGCGTTGTCCGGGACGTCACAGATGAGCAAATTCTGGACGGAAAAGCCCAGATTGGCGCGCATGGTTTTGGTTGTGAGCCGGCGAGCGGAGCGAGCGTAGCGGGGGCAAAACTGCTTAGAGAACAAGGGATCATTGCGCCTTCTGATCGAGTCGTCTGTATTCTGACCGGTCACCAGTTGAAAGATCCGAACGCAACTGTTGACTACCACATGACAGGGCACGAGAAACTCCCGTTCTCAAATGCACCAATTCAGGTTGCTAATAATTTTGACGATATTATGGCTTGCATCAATCATATCAACACATAAGATTTCGTCACACATCTGTCTGCATCTCTTTTGTTGGCCCATCAATTGCTATTCAAAATTTGATCCGATTGTGACGCTGTTCGGCTTCCCAAGATTTCGAGATGGCGCCATAATACATCAAAGAATTTGCCTGCGTTGATTGCGGAGCTCACGTCATGACGCCCTACGAAGAAATCGAAACGATTGCCGACTTTCTCCCTGATGAAGGGAAAACGGTCACGCTGACCCGCCGTAAAGGGCAGCTGGTTGTCGAAGACACTTCGCTTCACCAAAAGCAGCAACAAGATCTCGTGATTCAGGAACGCATGCTGGCTGCGAAACAACGTGTCGCTGAAGAGACCTTGTTCGGCCACCTCGTTCAGGCTAACGAGCGACTGCAGCATTATTCGATTAAAAATTTCCTGTTCACTCTTCTGGCGATCTACTCCGTCAGCGTTGGGGTGCATTACTACATGGGCTGGTCGGCAGTGAATATTCCTGTTGTCGCGGGGATGGCGCTGCTGTTTGTGTCTGGTTACATTCTCAATGAACGGTCAGAACTGAAGAAACGCTTTATTTATCATGTTTGTCCAGAACTCGACCGTGTGCTGACCGACCGAAACATCGACAAATACCAGTTGCTGGGAATCATGCGCAATAACCGCGATCTGGTGATGCTGGCTCGGGCAATCAGCCGGTGGACGAAGTAAGTAAAATGATGACGCGAGGGACAGCTCTCTTCCTGGGGATTGTGATCTGTTCTCTCGCGAATGCCCAGGATCAAGATCAGCCGAATTCGATTTCGGTTGTCTATAAAACAGTCGGCGAAAAATCGCTCTTCATGGACGTTCTCGTTCCGCCGGTGCGCTCGCCGGCGGAAAAGCGTCCTGCGATTGTGTTCTTCCATGGCGGCGGCTGGGTTGGTGGGCCGCTGAAGCAGTTTGCGATGCAGGCGAAGTATTTTCAGTCGCGTGGGACTGTCTGCTTTCTAGTGCAGTACCGCCTGCTCGATAAGGACGATCATCATCCACCGACGATCTGCATTGAGGATGCACGAGATGCTTTTGGGTTTATCCAATCTCACGCGGATGAGTACTCAATCGATCCAGAAAGAATTGCAGGAGCCGGCGGCTCAGCGGGTGGGCATCTTGCAGCGGCGTGTGGGATGATTGATGTAGAGGGGAAGCCTTTTGCGGCTCGACCGAAAGCACTGATGCTCTTCAACCCGGTTTACGATAATGGTCCCGGGCAATGGGGAGCAGGACGAGTGGGTGATCGCTATCTGGAATTTTCTCCAGCCCATAATATCTCGGCTGATGATCCTCCGACGATTGTGTTCTTCGGCACGAAGGACAAGCTGGTGACGGTGGAAACTGCTCAGGCGTTTCAGAAGAAGATGCAGGATGTCGGAGTGAGAAGCGACTTAGTGCTCTATGAAGGGGCTGGACACGGTTTTTTCAATTCGGACAAACCGCCGGAGAACTATCAGGAACAGACTCTGAAAGCAGCAGATGACTTCCTGGTTTCACTGGGGTGGCTCAAATCGCAGGAGTAAGCGACCAGGCGGGCGGCAATTGGCTTTGAATCGAAAGTCAGATGAATTTCAGTGTCCGTTTGTGGTGATGTGACTGATTATTTTTGCTTTCTTGTTGGAAATCTGTGAGTGTGGATGAACTTTCTGGCCGGCTGGCTGGTTTAAGAATGTGTCCAGATCAATCTCACTCGCACCGTGCCGCTGTGGGGAGAACGTGTTGTTTCCTGAGACAGCCAGTTGGCAACCCTTCGCCTTTTGACTACGATTGAAGGTTGTTTGCAACGCCTTAACTGCGGACAGGACACTGTTTGCAGCGACAATGCTGTCGTTCTCTTCAGGAGACATCCATAAATGATTAGTCGTAACGGTCAATCACACGCCTATCACCTTCCTCCGCTTGGTTTGAACCCATCGACAGAACGTCAGGGCACAACTCCGGGAAGCTTCGCCAATAAGCCAGCCATTGCACCGGGACCGCAGGGGGCATACACGTTTTCTTCGCCCGATACGCCGGGAATGCCGAAGGCGTCTGAGAAGACGGCCTGGGACTTCATGCCGGATGGCTGGAGCATCAAGCCAGGCTTTGAGAACGATTACCACCAGGCCGCAGCCTGGCAGGCTCCGCACGGCTTCGAGCCATCAACGCAGTTGGAGTTCGCGCGTCTGGGAATCATCACGCGTGAAATGACGCGAGTCGCCGAGCGCGAGTCGCATCTGACGGCTGAGCAGGTTCGCGATGAAGTTGCCGCCGGCCGCATGGTCATCCCCGCCAACAAAGTTCACCTGGGTTACCAGCTGGATCCGATGTGTATCGGTCGTGCTTCGAAGACCAAAATTAATGCGAACATGGGAGCCTCTCCGGTTTCGTCGAGCACGGACGAAGAAGTCGAGAAGCTGAAGTGGGCAGAAAAATGGGGCGCGGATACCGTCATGGACCTCTCGACGGGGGGGAACCTGGATGAGTGTCGTGATGCGATCATCCGTAATTCGCTGGTTCCGATCGGGACGGTGCCGATTTATTCGATGATCATTGGCCGCAAGCTGAAGGATCTGAATGCCACGCATATTCTCGATATGCTCAAGCACCAGGCCAAGCAAGGGGTCGATTACTTCACGATTCACGCTGGCGTGCAGCGTGCTCACTTGCAGTACGTCAAGAATCGTCTGATCGGGATCGTCTCACGTGGCGGGTCTTTGCTGGCTAAGTGGATGATCGACAACGATGACGAAAACCCGATGTACACGCTGTGGGAAGACATTTGCGACGTGATGCGTGAGTATGACGTCACTTTCAGCATCGGGGACGGGCTGCGTCCCGGCGGGCTGGCGGATGCGACCGATCAGGCACAGCTGGCTGAGTTGTGCACTTTGGGAGAATTGACGGAACGCGCGTGGCGCAAGGGCGTCCAAGTAATGATCGAGGGGCCAGGACACGTCCCGTTTGATCAAATCGAATATAACATGAAGTTGCAAAGGACTTTGTGCCACGGGGCACCGTTCTACGTGCTGGGTCCTCTTGTGACTGACATCTTTCCTGGGTATGATCATATCACCAGTTGCATAGGGGCGACCTCGGCTGCGTATCACGGGGCGAGCATGTTGTGCTACGTCACGCCGAAGGAGCACCTGGGACTTCCGAAAAAAGATGATGTCAAGCAGGGCTGCATTGCGTACAAAATCGCTGCGCACGCTGCGGATGTCGCGCTCGGCATTCCGGGAACTCGCGATCGAGACGATGAGCTGACGAAAGCTCGTGCGGCTCTCAACTGGCAGAAGCACTTTGATTTGAGCTTCGATCCTGATACGGCTCGCGCGTATCACGATGAAGACCTCGATGTGGATACCGATTTCTGCGCGATGTGTGGCCATGACTGGTGCAGCGTGCGGATCTCCAAGGAGATCGTCGAGTTCGCTTCGGGGAAAGACGCCAACTACACGTGGGACAAAGCCAAGAAATCCGCGGCGTTGTCTGACGAGCAGAAGGCGATTCTCGAAAAACGAGGCGTTCTTTCGCCTGATGAAATTCATAAACTGGCCAGTAAGACCAAAAAGGTCATGGGCGCCGAAGCAGGGAAAGCCAACTGTCACAGCGACTACGTTGATGACAAGGAAGCTGTCGATCTGCAGAAGCAACATGATCTTCCTTTGCCAGTCGTCCCCTTAGAAACGATTTCCAAATAAGAGTGAGCTGACGATGCCGCCTTTTGTCAATCCGACAGACGCAATGACTCGACGTCCAATTGCGGAAAAGAAACAAGGTGGCATTTTTGGCTGCTGGAAGCAGACCCCACGAGGTGGGTTCGTGCTCATGGCTGCTCCGCCGCGGAAAAAGAAAAAGAGCGGGGGATCGAGTGGCTCGGTCCCTGTCGTTGACGCGGCGAAACTGCCAATGAACCCCAAGACTCTGGGGATCGTTGGTGGTGTCGTTGTGCTGGCGATCGTCGGGTACATTGGGGTCACCCAGCTCAACGAACACCAGAATGCGGCTCAGAATTCGGTCAGTCAACCGATTGCTCGTAACAATCCTGCGCCCGTCGTTGCCCCTCCTGCGGTTGATCCGAACCTGCCGACATCGCTTCCTGGGAATCCGCCTGCGGATACTCCGGTCGTCCCACCGAATCAGATACCGGCTCCGGGCGAGACCATGGAACGACGCTCGCCTGATCTCGCGACGACGACCGAGTCTACGACGAATCTCATGACGCCAGAGCGAATGAAACCGCCAGGGCTGAATTCAGACGGAATGCCCCCTCTGACTGGCGAAGAAGCCCCAAAGCCGCCCGCAGTCAAAGGTGGAAGAAACCCACTGGTCGCGATGATCAAAGGGGGGGTAGGGCCCATTTTGGGACTGGGTACAGCGGGTAGTGGATCTGCTGATGCGACGCTGTTCATCACGCTGGAAGATGGTCAACACATTCCGGTAACGACTCAGGAACATCAGGCTTATTTTCGTGGAGAACTGCAGAAAGAGCAGATCGAAAAGCTGATCTCCCGATCTCGGAATTTCTCGATCGATAATCCGACTTTTGAGCGGATCGGCAATAGCAGTACGAGTCTCCTGGGAAGTCCGCTGATGGCCAGCCAGTTCGATGCGAATTCCATTCAGTCCTTTCTAGCTGTTGTGACGGTCAAGAAATCGAATGGTGATGTCGCGACGGCAACGGGATGCTTGATTCATCCCGATGGCGGGCTGATCGTGCCGGCAGAGACTCTCAAGGATGGGGTCGACCTGACTGTTGAATTTCAGAACCAGAAATTCAAGACGTCCGAAATCGAAGTCGGGTATAGTGATCCTCGGACTCGTTTGGCATTTTTGAAGCTGCCAACTGATGGGCAGCAACTGCCTGTCGTTTCGATTGGCGATGCATCAAACGCCCTGCTGGGGATGCCTTTGCCGACGGTTGCAGGACCGATGTCCGTCTCGATCGTCAGTCTGAAAAATAACAAGGTTGAACGGACCGAAGTTCAGGCCCAACCGATCTTGTACCAGCTTCTGGCAGGTGAAACCGCGATCGCGGTTCCAGGATCGTGGCTGGACGTGACGTGTGACGCCGCTGAATCTGTTGGCAAGCCGATCTTCAACTCGACGGGGGCGCTGGTCGGTTACACGATTGCTCCTTCACTGGATAATCAGACAGGGGTCATTGCCGTCGGGGCAGAGTCAATTCGTCCATTGGCGACGATTCAACTGATGAATCGTAATGCGACACCCGATGTTGCCTCCACAGGGTTACCACCGTCGTCTGGAGTTCAGCGGCCCGCATTCGAAATGGTAGCTGAAGGCTCTGGGGTACCTCCTGCGATGAATCCCGCCGTGGAATCAGGGATGGGCCCAGGCATGACACTGGACCAGCAGCCAACGGATGAGGCTGTGCGCAAAGTTCAACAGCTGCTCTTTGCCCCCTCGATTGCCAATACGAAAAAAGGAGCCGAACTGCTGACGTCCATTCGCTGGATTCAGTTGGGAACGCTGGTCAAAATGAATGTCGGGTCACCATCACCGCCGACGCTGTTGGGACGGATGATGAACACGCTGGGGCGTCAGAGTCTGGAGAAGACCGAGGTCAATATCGCGACGCCTGAAAAAGCAGATCAGGCGGCCGTGCTGATGTGTGTGATTAATTATAAGGTTCCTGCCCTGCCGCTGGATCCGACCGGCCTGACATCGCCTGCCGCTGCTCAGGATATCGACATGGTCTTCCGGCTTCTCGCGTTCGTGAAGGATCCCAAGGATCCGTCTGGAAAGTCGTACCTACGAGTTCTGGAAGCTGAGCCGATGACGATTCGAGTCCCTACCTCGTTCCAGGAGCAAGGTGCTTCACGCACGATGAAGGAACAGCTCACGAACATGTATAACAAGTTCCACTCGGGGATTCGCAAGGCAAAACGAGATCTGGGGAAGTTGTAAGCGGATTGAACCTCAGAGAAAACCAGGCAGACGCAGATTAAAAGAAAAGCCCGATGACAAATCTTTGTCATCGGGCTTTTTGTCTGCAAAGGCGATCTGAGAATTCGTTTTTGTTATGACTGTGGAGAAAGTGTCTCGGTCGCTGTGGGAATCTCGCCTTTGATTTGTTTGGCGGCACTGGCAGCGGCTTCCTTGATGAGGTCACTGCCTTCTGTGGCGAGTTTCTCAATTTTTGCTAAGGCGTCCTGGGCAGCAGGGCCGCAGTTGCCCAGAGCGGAGACGGCGGTCAGGACGATGCTTTCGTTGGCGCTATCGAGGAGATTGATGAGGGCCTGACGGGCGGTTTGATCGTCTGGTTTGATGACGGCAAGGCCTGCCGCGCAGTTGACCTTCACAAACTCGGAGGAATCGTCGAGGCCTTTGCGAAGGGCAGCTTCGAGGCTGTCTGCTTCGTGAGCGACCGCGGCAGCGATTGTGGAGGCCATTTCGCGCTGAATGTCATCCGTCGAAGCGAGCGCTTTCTCGAGTGCCGGGACGACATCTGCTTTGAGCTCGAGGAGTTCGCTGAAGCGTTTGTCCCAGCGGGTCGGGTCGGGTTCCTGGTAGGCAGCGACGAGGTCCTGGAAGAGTTCTTCTGCTTGCTTGGTGCGATCGACTTTGGGTTCCATGGGTGCCATCGTTGGCTCTGGGGAACTGACGACCGGTGAGGAAACCGGTGGCGAGAGGGTCGACGATTTTGGTGGTTGAGCGGGGTCAGCAGGGCGGGTCGCTGTGGGGGAAGCCGACGAGGGTGTGGTGCTGGTGGGCTTGTCGCCGCAGCCGGTGACGGCGAGGCTGAGGGCGATGGCTGGGACTGTGAAGCGGGATGACACGGTCGGGAACCTTTGTGAGACGGAGAGGATGGCGAGGTGGGCGTACTTGGTACTTACTTTGAAGATAAATACAGAAGACAGGGGGTTGACACCCCCCGCTCGCCTAAGAGGTCAGCCGACAACTTTATGCAGGATTGCGATTTTCTGCCAGATCTTTCGTGAGAGGCCTGTCGTGAGGTCTTCCAGGTCATTGACGGCGGCGACTGATTGGGAGTCGGGGAAGTGTTCGACGTACAGGGCGGCGATCTTGCCGGTCAGGGAGAGCATTTCGGTGCAATAGTCGAGGTAGCGACCGAGCTCAAAGGCGTTCATGACCCGTTTGGGAGAAGAAGCGGTGTCGACGCCGATGAGAGTGGGATTGTTGTTGAGGCGTTCGGGGTCTTTGGTCAGCTGGTGCATATCGATGATGTGTGCCAGCGAGCGAAGTTCGTGAATCGCGGTGAGTGCTTTATGACGTTTCCAGCGGTTTTCGAGTGTCATCAGGAAGAGTAAGGCAGCGCCGCCGATGATGATGTCGTTCATGCAGGCATCGAGGAATTCTGCGGCGGTGCGGATGGTCCAGGGTTCGCTGGGATCGTGATCGAGCTGGCTGACCATGTAGATCGACATGACGATCAGGGAAGCGATCAGTGTGAAAATCGCGATGCGGAGCTTGATACTGGGGGCGGCAATGTCTGCGGCTGTGGAGCGGGCACGCTGGCCGATGAGTTTTAATTCGCTGCAGACTTTGGCAAGGCCGGCACTGGGGAAGCGTTCATGAATTCGCTTTTCCAGTTGCGCGATCGTTTCGACGATCAGTTCGGGCTTGAGTTTGAGAAAGGCTGCGCGTTTCGGCACGAGTGACTCCGGTTCGTGGAGGGAAGAAAGCTCACCACCAGGTCACAAAGTACACCAAGGATCACGAAGAGGTCTACAGTTGTGCCTGATTCGTTGATTATCCAACGATGAAACTGCGAACAAGGTTCACGAGAAAAGGGGCTGCAAGGAGAATCATCCAGCCGGACTGCCAGTAGAACGACTCGTCGGTGCGGTGTTTGACGGGGTCCTTTTTGCGATGATCGTGTTCCGCGATGCTGCCGGAGCGAAAGACGAGCAGGAGCCCTGCTGTTAAAAGCGCCATGAGAATGACGAGCAGCAGACGGTCATGCATGCCGCCTACGGTTCGGGTTTCTGCAAAGACGCGTCCCCGATTTTGCCAGTCGTACGCGAAGTAAGCCGTGATCGTGAGGGCGCCAACGCGGGAGAGGATGGGCATCCAGTCGAAGTCGGACTTGCGGTCGTTGCCGAGGCTGGCGATCCAGCGTTCGAGTTCGCGAACCGCTTTCTCGCGACGTGCTTTTTCGACGGGATCAATCGGAGCGGCGGGCGGAGTTGCTCTCGTACGGGAGGCGGTCGTTCGGGAGTGTGGGGTTGAGGGGGAGCGTCGTTGGGTGTTGTGGTGAACTCGTTCCTGGACCCGAACGAGAAGGCGATCATATTTCGCGCGGCGTGATTCGTCTTTCAGAACGTGATAGGCGTCGGAGGCGGCTTTGAACTTCGCCGCAGATTCGGGAGTGCTATTGCGGTCGGGATGATGCTCGGAGGCGAGCTGTTTGTAGGCAGCCCGGATCTGCTCGTCGTTGGCAGACGGATCGAGGCCGAACAGGTCGTAGTAATTCTCCGAGGGCATTTCTTTATGTTACGCGGATGGAGAGCAAAAACGAACCGGGGCGGGGAGGTTGAAAAGATGGGATTGACATGCACACACACCTGACATGAAATATTCCGAGAGAGCCACCCACTTTCTTCGTCCTGAAGGGACGATATCTATCAGCCCAGGATGAAATCCTGGGTATCACCATCGCGATTCCTCACTCCGACCCTGTAAGGGTCGCTCACCACGAATCACGCCATGGCTCAATCGCTGGCGAAGATCTACATTCACATCATCTTCTCTACCAAAAATCGCGAACTGATCCTTCACGACGACTGGCGTGAAGAATTGTTCAAGATTCTCGGCGGTTCTGCAAATGGGATCGGGTGCCAATCTCTTATCGTTGGCGGTATCGCTGACCATGTTCACATGCTGTTTCAGCTCGGACGAACAATCTCCATCGCCGAGGTCGTGAAATCGCTCAAATCACAGTCCTCGTACTGGATTAATCAGACACGCAGCCTTCCCGTTCAATTCCATTGGCAAGCTGGTTACGCAGCCTTTTCCGTCAGCCAGTCGAACGTGGAAAAGGTGCGAGAATACATACAGCGTCAGCAAGAACATCACATCAAAGAATCGTTCCAGGACGAATTAAGGACATGGCTAAAACGCTACGAAATCGAGTGGGACGAACGCTTCGTCTGGGATTGATCGAGTGAGCAGCAGAATGTCGATGAATCCACCCTTTCAGGGTGGGTGTCTATCACGATCCGAAACCCAGGACTTCGTCCTGGGCTGACAGAAATCGGCCCTTCAGGCCGGGGAATTGGGGCCGAAAGGAATTTGCATTCCGCTCGCCTTGGGGACAAGATCAGGCGTATCTGGCGAGTTCGTCGCCGGTGAGGCGGTAGACGGTCCACTCGTCCATGGGTTTGGCGCCGAGGGATTTGTAGAACTCGATGGAAGGTTCGTTCCAGTTGAGGACGGACCATTCGACGCGGCCGCAGCCTTCCTGGTTGGCTTTGATGAAGACCGATTTGATGAGGGCTTTGCCGATGCCCTGGCCTCGGTACTCGGGTTCGACGAAGAGGTCTTCGAGGTAGATCCCGGGTTTGGCGAGGAAGGTCGAGTAGTTATAGAAATAGAGAGCAAAGCCGACGACTTTGCCATTGGTCTGAGCCAGTTGGCATTCCGCGACCGGTTTTGAGCCGAAGAGGGTCTCGCGCAACGTCGCTTCGGTGGCGACGACTTCGCCCGAGAGTTTTTCGTAGTCAGCAAGCGCCTGGATGAGTCGCAGGATATGGACTTCATCGCCGGCGATGGCGGGGCGGATTTCGAAGGGGGGCAACGGAGTCTCCTCAGGCAGTCAGGGCGTCGTCTTTGGTCAACGTGAAGATGGTGATTTCGGGTGGGACCAGGAAGCGGACAGGGCGGGCGTAGCCGAGGCCGGGGTTGATGTAGAGTTTGGCTTTGCCGCTGTCGCTGATGACTTCGCCTTGCGCGTAGCGTTTATTCTTGACGGACAGGATGGGGGCACCGACGCCGGGGAACCAGCATTGCCCGCCATGGGTGTGACCGGAGAGCATCCAGCCGTCGTAGTCGGCCCAGGCTTTTTTATCAATGACGTCGGGATTGTGACAGAGTGCAAGTTTGGGGCGAGTGAGATCGAGTTTCTCGAAGACTGGCCTGGAGTCATACATTGGGGTCCAGAGATCACAGACGCCCGCGAGTTGAAGGCCTTCGATGTCGAGAACATCGTTGTTGATAAACGCCAATCGTGTCTCTGACATGACATCAAAGAGCTTGTGCGCGATCTCAGGTTGTTGCCAGTCTTCGCCACAATCATGATTTCCGGTGATTCCGTAAATGCCCAGGGGGAACTCGGGCAGGTTGGTAAACAGATGAAGCAGCTTTTCCCACGGCTGATCACGCTCGGAGTAACTGATGAAATCCCCGGTGACGACGAGTAGGTCGCCGCGCAGTTCATGGAGATGGGCAAACGCGGACTGGAGGTAATTCTGATCGACGATCGGGCCGACGTGGATGTCGCTGATCTGGATGAGACGTTTCCCCTGCAGCGAGTTCGGCAGGTCTCGGATCGGCATTGAGAGTTCACGAACCCGATAGGCAAAGGGCTCCCAGTAGCGGGCATAGGCTGCGGTCCCAGTCGGGAGCAGGACCGTCGAAGCAGCCGCGGCTGCGAGGAAACGCCGACGCGTCCAGAGTGGCTTGTTGGCGGGAGAAGCTGGGGGAGTTACGGAGTCAGTCATGCGGAACCGAACCTGATGTTTCAAACTGGGCAAGATGTTTGATCTCAAGAAACCTTAACGATTGTGACGATCATACCAAAGAGGAATTGTCCCCGGTGTGTGACCGCGCAAACAAGGTTTGATTCGTTGCGACTACTCAAGCTGCTTATTCTGGCTAGCTTCACTCTTTCGGGGTGTGTGATCACTGACTTGACGGTCAGTAATCCGATGCCTGAGATGAGCCGGGTCGCGATTGTGCCGTTTGTGAATCTCTCCAGCGAGCGAGCCGTCGATGGACGCCACTTTGCCGAGATCTATTTTTCGGAATTGCAGAAGTGCCCGGGATTCCAGGTGCTGCCGCTGGGGATCACCGAGACCGCGATACGCGAGCACAATCTGAATCTGGAACGCCCTGCTGAGATCCTCGAGCTGGCCGAGATTCTGGACGTGGATGCGGTCGTCTTTGGGGCCGTGACGGAGTATTCGCCGTATAAGCCGCCGCGTCTGGGGCTGCAGGTTTCCTGGTATGCGGCGCGCGAGTTTCACTTTTTCCCTGGCATTCCGCTCGATCCCAAGCTGCGACATCATGAGAACAAGGTCTACAAAGACCACATGGTCGAGAAGGCAAAATTCTGGAAACATCATGGACACGAGCGTTGTGAAAAATGTCAGACCCGATGCCCCGAGGGACATCCCGTCGGCTGTCAGTGCCAACAATGCCTGACTGCTCCGCGATGCGAGGAATGCACACTCGACATCCGTGGCCAGTCGCCCGTTGGCCAGCCAATGATTGAAGTCGTCGAAGGTCCGATGATTCCCGAGGAAACGCCGTTGGAGTATTCTGCGGAACCGCAGCCGGTGATGTCCTACACCCGGATCTTCGACAGTTCCGACCCTGATCTGGCGGGCGTTATGCGGGACTATGTTGAGCTGAATGGCGAATTACGCTCCGGGGGATTCAAAGGCTGGACGCAGCGTTCGGATGACTATGTGCGATTCTGTATGCACCGCATGATCCTGGAAATGTTCCAGCTGCATGGCGGGGAAGCCAAGCGACGCTTCTTCCTCACGAACCGACGCTATCGGTAGTGCCATAATTGTTCACTGCAGTGAGATTTCTTTCGGCCGGAAATGTTTATTCTCATGAGACATTGGGAAAGTTTGTGTGCATGTGTTTGTAAATCGTTGCCGATACTTTTGAGGTCAGCCGCGAACACGGAAGTCCGTCGCCTGCGCTCAGGGAACACATCTATGCCGACATCCAACTCACATGTCAATCTCGTCGCGCTGGTCAAAGACGGCCAGCGTTATGTGTTCGTCTTTGATGAAAAATCGATCTCACAGTTGATGCAGACGCTGGGGCGCTATGCATCTGATCCAGAGCTGAATTTCAACTGGTATGATGCTGCGCTGCTGAGCCAGAAAATTCGACGCCTGCAGCAGGAAGCCAAGCCTGCGCCGCCGGCAGTGAACAAGGCAGTGAAGAAAAAAGCGGGCTGAAAACGATCGTGCATCAACACAGATTCACAGCGATCTGGATTTCTGCGATAAAGCAGTGCGTTGAGGTTCGACTTCTTCAACGAACATCCGGCTGCTCGAAAACTGGCAGGTTCAATCATGCGATCAGCGTTTGTGGGATTCCAGCGTTATCTGGAGATTGAGAAGAACGCCTCTGAGCTGACGGTGAAGGCGTATCGGGATGATTTCGAGAGCTTTGCTGACTATGCAGAGGATCGTCTCGGCGGCTTGCCGGCGCCTGAAAACATCGATATCACGGCGTTGCGTGGGTATGTCTCGTATCTGCATGAGTGTCAGTATGCGAAGACGACGATTGCGCGTCGACTGGCCTGCATGCGGAGTCTGTTTCGCTACTGTCGTCGTGAAGGATTGATGACGGGGAATCCTGCTCAAGCGCTACGTACACCTCGAACGGGACGCAAGCTGCCGAAGTTTTTGACGAGCGATCAGATCGCAAAACTTCTTGAAGCGCCTCCGGGCAATACGGTGATGGGACGACGTGACCGCGCGATCCTGGAAACCATTTATTCGGCTGGCTTGCGGGCTGCGGAACTGGTCGGATTGAACATCGAAGACTGGGATCAGGATAGCGGCGTGATCCGCGTCCGCGGAAAAGGGAAGAAGGAACGCATCGCCCCGGTCGGCAGTTTCGCATCGAAGGCACTCTTGCGCTGGATGGCGGATCGAAAGAGTCTTCCCACGGCCCGGAGCAAGGACTCCGGAGCCATGTTCACCAGTCGCGTGAAGACCCGTCTGACCACTCGATCGTTGCAGCGGCTGCTGGATAAGTACATTCTGCAGGTCGGGTTGGATAAGCAACTGAGCCCGCACTCCCTGCGTCACAGCTTCGCGACGCATCTACTTGATGGCGGGGCGGACCTGCGCAGCGTGCAGGAGATGCTCGGCCATAAGAGCCTGACGACCACTCAGATCTATACCCACGTCTCTGCTCAACGCCTGAGAGAGACTTATGAAGCCGCTCACCCGCATGCCCAGAAGCGCGATTGAAGAGTCATTTTTTGACTGCGTCCTGGCGGGAGACGTCTTTATTCAGAAATCCGATCAGCGCCTCAGCGCTTTTGTCGGAGGTATGATGACTTCTCAGACGCTGGTGGCCGGTGTGGGCGTGCAGGCGATGGAGGTTGGGGTCGTTGATCCATGAGGAGACGGCTTCTGCGATTTTCCTGGGGTCGTGATCGAGCGTGAGAATTCCGCCCTGTGTGGACGCAACGAGTTCAGGGAAGGCGCCTTTTGATGGGAGCACAACCGGAACGCCGTTGGCGATCGCTTCGAGGACGTATAGCCCTTTGGGTTCTTCGAAGGTGGCGGGGACGCAGAGGGCGTCGATTTCGTTGTAGAAGCGGACTTTTTCAGACAGCCCCTTCGGACTGCCGATGTGGGTGATGTGGGCCTTCAAGTGAGGGTACTTGTTGAGTTCGTCGTTCATCCAGGCTTCTCGTGATGGATGAAGATACCCGCCGTAGCGGAACTTGGTGTGAGGGTGCTTGGCGTGAAGATGTGAGAAGGCTTCGAGGGCGACGTGGAAGCCTTTTTCGGGGGCGATCCGCGCGAAGTAGCCGAGGGTGAAGGTGTCTTCCTTGAGCAGTTTGGGCTGGCCTTTGTGAGGAGTCGCATCAATGCCGAGGGGGAGGACGTTGATCTGCGCGGGATCGATCGAGAGGTAGTTGGCGATGTAGCGTCGGTAATAATCCGAATACGTGAAGTAGCCGTCGTAGTGCTGCCAACTGGAACGTAGGATACTCATGGCTTCGCTGCGATAGGGTTCGATGAGTTGATCGAGGAAGGAATCATCACCCTGGAGGAAGCCGAAGAGTTTGCCCTGATACTTCTGACGGAGGGCCGGGACGATGCCGGAGAGAAGAATATTGCTGAGGATGATCACATCGGGTTTGAGGTGGTTGGTGACATAATCGACGAGGTCGAGAACGAGCTCTTTCTGTGGGCCATTGACGCCTTTGAGCATCGAGATCGTCAGCGCGCCGAGTTGTTTGGCGTCGTTACTGACGCCCATCTTTGTGGCGTAATTCAGGACTGACGGGGCATCCATCCATTTTGTCATCCAGCGTGGCATTTTGCGAAACCACGGGTACTGGTGAAGCATGTAAAGACGAATGCCGCCCATGAAGACGGGGCTTGATTCGGACAAGTCATCGTCAAGAGTCAGCGGGGTATACAGCGGGACGAGCGTGACCTCTTCGCCTCGGCTGATGAGGGCTTTGGCGAGGGTGTTGTCCTGCATACAGCTGCCGCAGAACATCCCCGCGCCGCCAGCTGTGATGAACGAAATCTTCATGGGGGTTGATCGTGACTTTGTAGGGTGCATGTGAGGCTTCGCGAACCACACCAGATGGGCGCTAAACCCATCGAAAACGATGCTCCGGGATTGTGGGCGAATTTGGTGCGGTTCGAAGACTCACCAGCACCCTACATTATTGTAGACAACAGGCCTCGTCCAAGAAGAGTTTTCGCGCCGAAAACCTGGCAACGCTGTTTCCTCTGTGTTTTGCGGGCCACAACAGTTACAACTGTCCTTTTGCGATTCTCCCCTCAATTGATACTGCATGTCCACCAAACCTGATGATCAACCCTGGACTGTCGGTCGGATCCTGACCTGGACGACCGACTACCTGAAGAAAAGCGGCGCCCCGAATCCGCGGCTCGATGCGGAAGTTCTGCTCGCGCATTCCTTGCGGAAGTCTCGCATCCAGCTGTACACAATGTATGACACCGTCCTCGAGGATGCGTCCCGGGCGACGATGCGGGATCTCGTCAAACGTCGTGCCAATCACGAGCCTGTTGCTTATCTGGTCGGCCACAAGGAATTCTTTAGTCTCGAGTTCGAAGTCAATAAAGCTGTCCTGATCCCGCGTCCTGAGACCGAACTGCTCGTGATGCATGCGATTGAAATCGCCCGCCAGTTCTATGCCAGCGCGTCGGTGGACATTCTCGACTTGTGCACTGGTTCAGGCTGCATCGCGGTGGCGATCGCGACGACGCTCAAGCAGGCGAATTTGACAGCGATTGATATCAGTCCCGACGCCCTCGAAGTCGCCAAACGCAATGCAGCTCGTCATAAACTGGAATCTCGTGTCGAGTTTCTTCAAAGCGATCTCTTTGGGTCCCTGCCCGCTGACAGGAAATTCCACGTCCTTGTCACCAATCCGCCGTACATCGTCGAAGCAGACATGGCGACGCTGGAACCCAACGTCAAAAATCACGAGCCGCATCTGGCGCTCAATGGCGGCCCCGATGGCATGACCTTCATCACGCCGATTCTCGAGCGGGCGCCCCAGCACCTCCACCCCGACGGCTGGCTGCTCATGGAATTCACGCCCGAGCTTCAACCTTCGATTCAATCTGTCCTCGACCGCCTTGGTTGCTACCGCGAAACCCAGTGGATCAAAGACCTCTCTGGACAAATTCGGCATTTACGGACACGATTAAGCCAATAAATCCCAGAAGATTTACCACAGAGGTCACGGAGGAACACAGAGTCACACAGGGAAGAAGGAGAGATGATTTCTCTGTGAGCCTCCGTGTTACCCTGTATCCTCGGTGGTAAAATCTTCTGAGATTCTTTCGACATACGACACGGACAAGGATGTCCCATGGATCTATTCATCATTCAGGGAGGAACGCGGCTTGGTGGCGTGGCGCGTGTGCATGGGTCCAAGAATGCGGCGCTGCCGATTATGGCGGCTTCGATCCTGACGGATGCTCCGTTGACGCTGACGAACATTCCGGATCTGGCTGATATCCGCTCAATGCTGGCGCTTCTGGATCGTCTGGGCGTGTCGATGTCGGCGAACCTCGCGTCCTCAAGGCTGACGCTGCAGGCTGACGATCCGAGTTCGTTTATCGCACCCTATGACCTTGTCCGGAAAATGCGGGCGAGTATCTGTGTCCTCGGGCCGTTGCTTGCCAAACGCAAGAAGGCCATTGTCTCGCTCCCCGGGGGTTGTGCGATCGGGCATCGTCCGATTGATCTGCACCTCAAAGGCCTGGCGGCGCTGGGCGTTGATCTTCGCATTGAACGCGGTTATGTCATTGCCCAGGCGGAACACCTGACCGGCACGACGATCGATCTGGCGGGCCCGAATGGCACGACGGTGACAGGGACGTGCAACCTGTTGTGCGCAGCGACTCTCGCCAAGGGAACAACGGTTCTGACATCAGCTGCCCGCGAACCGGAAGTGATCGATCTCGGGGAGCTGCTCATCAAGATGGGAGCGAAGATCGAGGGTCTCGGGACGTCCACGCTCACCATCCACGGCGTTACAGAACTCGGCGCTGCAACGCACGAAGTCATCCCTGATCGTATCGAAGCCGCGACGTTGCTCATCGCGGGCGCGATCACCGGCGGCGAAGTGACACTCGAAACAGTCCGAGCGGATCATCTGACATCGGTCGTCGATGCCCTTACTCGCATGGGGTGTACGGTCCAGAAGACACATCGTTCGATGACGATCAGGACGTTCGAAAAGCTGTCCCCGATTGATCTGGCGACGGGCCCTTACCCTGCTTTCCCGACTGACGTTCAGGCTCAATTGATGGCACTAGCCACGCTGGCTCCGGGCAAAAGTCGCATTGTCGAAACGGTCTTTCCCGACCGTTTCATGCATGTCTCGGAGCTCGTGCGACTTGGGGCTCAGATCGAGCAGCATGGCAATACCGCGATCATTAATGGCTGTCGTCCCATGAATGGCGCTCCGCTGATGGCGTCTGATCTACGCGCGAGTGCTGCGTTGATCCTCGCAGCTCTCGCGTCACAGGGAGAGACGGTCCTGCGACGCATCTACCACCTCGACCGCGGCTACCAGCGACTTGACGAGACCCTCAATCAGCTCGGTGCGAAGATTACTCGCGTAGCAGACGTTCCCGAAAACCTGCCGGAGGAATCGATTCCCGGCAGTGATCTACTCGCAGGCCCGCACTGGTTGACGAAGCCAGCGGGCGTGTCGGAGAGTGCAGAAGGTCGGACCTCGTTGTAAGAAATGAGTTGGAACTCGTTTCAGTGCGGCCATTTCGTCCTCCACCCACCGGGCTGTTTTTGCCCCGGCTGTCCCTGCCATCGACATCCCTCCCTGAACGCATGCATGATCATGAGAATTCACGCTCCATCTTCGCAGATCCCCCCCCCGCTCGCCTTTTTAAGCGGCGTCGCGGCTGAGTTGGCGGATGAGTTCTTCTGCGGTGAACTTTTCGTGGAGGAGACGTTGGAGAGGGAGGATGTTTTCTTCCTGCCATGTCTTGATGGAGGACAGGGATTCCCTGGACTGTGTCTGCAGGGCGTCGAGCATCTGGGCGATCTTGTCGGAGATCGCAGATAGCGATGCTTCCTGGGACATGGCTTTCTTCCAGACGGCTTCTGCTTTGGCCTGAGCGTCGTGGAGTTCACTGACTTGTTCGGCGAGGAAGACTTTGGCCGCGTCTTCGATGACGAGTTTTTCCTGGATCGCCAGTTCTGCTTCGACGTCGTCTTCGCTGAACTTCTCCACGAGGGCGCGATGAGCCTGGTCGACATGCACCTGGCGTTCGATGACAACGCGGTGCAGGCCTGAGAGTTCGTCGCGGAGTTCTTCGAGACGCTGGCGTCGGTTTTCAAGTTCGACGGAGAAGCTGTTGGCGATCAGCAATTGCTGTTCGAATTCGGCGTGGCGTTCGCTGTTGTGAATGTTCTTCATCAGATCGGCGAGGGTCTGGCATTCGGTGACGGCGCTGCGGACTCGCGCGAGCTGGCCATCGAGAAGTTGCTCGCGGGTGTCGAGGCGATCGCGCTGTTGATGGAGCTGCGATGAGCGGAGTTCGAGGACTTCGCGTTCTTGCTGCAACTGCATGCGTGCCTGCTGGTAGTCGACCAGAAAGCGGTGATTGGCCTGTTCGAGTTGCTGGCGCTGCTTGTCGAGGTGCTTTTGCTGGAACGCGATGCGACGCTCGATCAGCTTGGCCTGCTCTTCGTCGATCGTTTCGACAAGAGCGGTTGCTTCGACCGGCTCGATCATCAAGGATTGCTGGGCTGCTTTGGCGTTCTGGTAGGCCTCGATGGCTTCGTGATCGATCACTGGTTCGGGAGCGTCAGCGACGACGGTCTCGATGACTTTTTCAATGACCTTCTCGACGACGGTTTCCACAACGGTCTCGGTGACAGTCACGGGGGGCTCGGCCAGTTTTGCAGTGAGCGTTTCGGCCAGCGATTCTCGATCTGCTCTCGCAGCGACGAGTTCCTGCGCGATGGCGGTCGTGCGAGCCTCTGACTGGATAACCTGAGCTTCTGTTGCTGAAAGCATGTCTCGAAGACGCTGGATCTCGGAGTTCGTTTCGCTGCGGTGTGAGGCTTCCTTCATCAGTTCGCCATGAATGCCGAGGAGTTCCGCGTGGAGCATCTCCAGTTCGGCTTCGACTTCACTGCGGAGCACCTTCTCGTGTTCGCATTGCTTCCGAAGGGTTTCCAGTTCCGGCTGGGCGGCTGCGAGTTGTGAGAACGCATCTTCACGCGAACTCTTTTCGATCTCGAGCAGTTGAATCAGGCCACTGAGTTGCTGACGAGTCGATGTCAGTTCCGCGACATTGCCTTGCTGCTGATGGATAGAGGATTCCTCCATTCGAGTCAGCTGAGCTGCGAGGTTGTCTATGAGAAGTTCGTAATCAGCGACGTACTGAGCCTTCTGGTCGACATCGTGTCGTTGTTCGTCGAGGGCGGCTTTCTGGCGGGTCAGCTCCTGCTGAAATTCATCGAACTGTGATTGAGCAGCCATGACGGCCTGGTGGAACTGATTCTGCTCGTCGTCCTGATCTGCTTTTCTTTGGCGCAGTGACTCGATTTCCTTTTTCTTCACCTGCTCGAAGGCGAGACGCTCGCGGGCGAGTTGTTCTTCGTGGGCGAGACGCTCTTCGGCGATGTCGCGCTGGAACTCTTCGCGGTCGGCTTCGATGCTCTGCTGGAACTCCTCGCGCAGGCGTGAGAATTCAACCTGCAGAGGGGAGGTCGGAGCCTGGTTTTTGAATTGCTGGTCGAGGGAGCTGAGGTCAAGTTCGGTCTCAGGGACCGCCTCGACGCGGGCAACTTTCTGCTGCATCTGCGACATCTGCAGACGAAACAGACGTCGTTCCTGTTCGAAGGACGCGAGCTGTTTATGAAGCGACTCTTCCCGTCGAGAGAGGTCCGCCATCCGGGTTTCGAGCTGGGCGAAGAGTTTTCCCGCTTCGCCGATCAGGTTGTCTTCGGGGAGCGTGGGGCGGTATTCGACCTGATAGGAGAGAACATCCGGCTCGACGGCGGGTGGTTCCGGGGCAGCGTTGTAATGAGGGTGCGGACCGTCCACGCGGATCGTCTGGTTGATCCAATGCGAGGGAGCAGGGCCATAGACGGCGTGAGGCGACGTCTGTCCCTGAGAGTTCACGGCATGCGACCGTGACGTGGGCCCGTTCATAACTTCCTCGAGACGTGAGATGGAGACGTGACAAAGGAGGGTGACTCGCAGGATTGCGGGTCAGTGTTTGGCTCTGGACCCTACTCGAAAGGGGGAAACGTGCCTATCCGTTTCGTCAGGCCAACGCGCAAAGTGGGGCTGAGTTTGTAGAAACGACAAGAAAACGCCCGGAATTGGGATGTCGCGGACTCATTCGGGCTGGTTCGTACGCTCTCGGAAACCAAGTGTCCACGAATTAGTCATTGTTGACTGGTCTGGCCAGTTTTGTGTCAAGAGTCTGATTTTGCTTGACACAATGGGGGGAAGCGGGTGTAATAGTCCGTTCGCTAACTTTTTACGCCTGATCGTGGGGACCTTCGGGCGATAAAAAGGGACGCGGCACACACCTGAAGATCACATCTTTCGGTCGTGTTTTTAGGCTGGGGGAACACGATTCCCTCCTCACCGTTTGCAGGCTGCCTATCTTCGCTAACCGGGTGATCGTCGTATTTGGCAAAACGTCAAATGCTTCGGTCGCATTCCAGTTCGCGTATTCAGATTCTGGCTAAGCCTGTACACTCCCGACCACTCGTCGAACAGATCTCAAGTGAGCCGTCTCGGGTTTTACCCTGAGACGTCGATTTTCATTTGAGTCCTCTGCCTCTACGAACCACGGTCACCATTCCAATTCGAAGTACCGATGTCGTCACAACAGTGATGTTGCTGCAACATTTCGTTTCGCAGTGCGCTTAGTCCTTCATGGGCCGGATGCACTGTCTCAACGGCTTCGATGTGAGGTTGCGGGGCTAGGTTTATGTCGACATCAAGCTATCACTATCCACGCGTGGTCATTTCAGGCCTGGGGGTCGTTTCGCCAATCGGTATTGGCAAGGAGACCTTCTGGGACAACTTGAAGTCTGGACGCTCGGGCATCGACTTCGTCAATTCGATCCCTTCCGAGACGCTGCCGTCCAAGTTCGCTGCGGAAGTCAAGAACTTCAACCCGCTGGACTACCTGTACAACAAGAAGTTCCTGAAGGTCATGTCACGTGACATCCAGCTGGGTGTCTGTGCGGCTTCGATCGCCATGAAAGACTCCGGCATCAAGACTGGGATGGTTGATCCGATCCGTATGGGTGTCGAGTTTGGAGCTGGTCGCATTTCTTCGACTCCCGATGAACTTGTCGATGCTGTCATCGATTTCGAAGACGTTGACGATGATCAGTTCACCCGCTGGGGTGAAGACCGTATGGGCAAGATCTGCCCACTCTGGCTGCTCAAACAACTGCCGAACATGCCGGCCTGCCACGTCGCGATTGAACACAACGCCCAAGGCCCGAACAACACGATCACGTCCCGCGAATCGTCTGCTCTTCTTGCCCTGGGCGAGGCGATGCGAACGATTGAACGCGGAGCCGCTGACGTCATGATTGTCGGGGCCTGCAGCTCGATGACCGATCCGCTCGATATCGCCCGATTGAATCTTTTCGAGAGCCTGTCTCGACGTGATGATGATCCACTGCGTGCCTGCCGTCCATTCGACCGTCAGCGCGATGGAACCGTCGTCGGCGAAGGGGCTGCTGTCTTTGTGCTCGAAGAATACGAACACGCCAAGCGTCGCGGTGCTGAGATCTACGCTGAACTCCTCGGCGTCGGTGCGGGCTGCGATGGCTTTGGGTATGAAACTGGCAATGCTGGCGTTGGCCTGGTCCGTGCGATCAACGCGGCTCTTCGTCGATCGGGCGTTCGCCCTGACGAAATCGGCCACATCAACGCTCACGGCAAGAGCACTCAACCAGACGACCTGTTCGAAGCCAAGGCGTATCATTCGTCTCTGGGAACAGCGGCAGAGAAGATTCCTGTTCTGGCTCTCTCCAGTTATTTCGGTACCTTCGATGCCGGAACCGGTGCCGTCGAACTGGCGGGCAGCCTGATGGCGATGCGACACGGCGAACTCCCTGTCACGCTGAACTACGAGTTCCCTGATCCGGGTTGCAAGCTCAACGTCGTTCACCGACAGACCATGCCACTGCGAAACTCACTGGCGATGAGCGTCAATCGCACATCGATCGGGCAGAGCGCCGCTTGCATCGTGCGGGCTCTGTAAGCAGTTGCAGTTCATCAACAAAAAGTAGGGCGGTTGCTGCAACCGCCTTTTTTATGCGCCGTGGTTGGCTGGTTCGCGTAGGGTCCGCTGTGCGGACCGTTCATTCGCGAAATCGTAAGTAAGAATCGACAGCTTAACTTGGAGTAATCAACCGCGATCAGAGATTGTGTACCGATTGACGGTCCGCACAGCGGACCCTACTAACCACCCATCGCGGCCATGACCTGATTGGTGATTTGCTGGACCAGTTGGTCGATGTCCGCTGATGATGAAGTAGCGGTTGCCGTCGGGGCTTCCTGCTTCTTCAGATACGAGCCGTACTTCGGGATGTCGGCGAAGACTTTGGGTTGCAGCTTGTTCTCCTTATATCCGGCGCGGTAGGCGTCGTTGCTGCAGAGGTCGCAGTTTTCGTGGAAGCGTGGGTCGTCGATGCCCATGCGTTTTTTGAGGTCGAGCAGTTCGTGGAGCTTGCCCTCATTAAGGTAATCGATCGGGCCGAGTTGGCGAGCCAGCAGAAGAATGCGGCAGTAGGAGTCGATGATCTCAGTCTTCCAGAAGGCTTCTTCGACGGTCGCGCCGAAGCTGACGGTGCCGTGGTTTTTCAGCAGGATCGTGTTCGTGCCGTTCTTGAGAAACGGGACAACGGTCTTCGCGAAGTCCGTTGAGCCGGGCGTGTCGTAAGGAGCAATCGGGGTCTCGCCGAGCAGAACTTCAACTTCCGGCAGGACGCATTGCGGGATCGGCTCGCCTGCGAGAGCGAACGCGGTTGCATGGGGAGCATGACAGTGAACGACGGCGATCGCATCCGGGCGATGCTTCATGATCTCCAGGTGCAGCAGAATCTCGCTGGTCTTCTTGCGTTTCCCTGCGATCTGATTGCCATTGAGGTCGACGGCACACAGATCTTCAGGGGTCATGAAGCCCTTGCAGATCATCGTCGGCGTGCAGAGAACTTCGTTCTCGCCCACGCGAATGGAGATGTTTCCATCGTTAGCCGAGACCATGTTCTTCATGTAAAGACGACGCCCAATCTCGCAGATCTGTTCTTTGAGTTGGCGGTTGTGGATGCCGGAGTTGTAAGCCATGAGTGGGAACCTGGATTGATGACGTTGTGGGGAATGTTTTGTTGTGAGTCGTGAGTCATGACTTCGGGAATGGTTGAACATCGACGCTGTCGAGCAGCGCTGCGCAGTAGGCATCGACGGGTTTGAGATCCGGTGTGAACGGGGCGGCGGCTTCGGTTCCTTCGCAGATGGCGATGGTAGAGCCGAGGCCGGAACCGATTTCGTCGTAAACGACGAGGGCTTCGCCTCGACCGGCTTCGTCGCCGGTTAGTCCTCGCCAGTCGAAAGGGGTGACGAGTTTGAACGTCGCCCCGGCGAGGAGTGGGTGGACGCGACACAGGGTGACGGTGCCGATGACTTCGCCGATTCTCATGTTCCAATCCTATTTGACACAGAGGCCACAGAGTTCACAGAGACTAGGAGACGAAGAAGAGGGCGAAGTTCCAAGAACGATTTATCTGTCGCAGCACACCAGACGTTTGGAGCCATCGACTTCTGAATCATTGGGATGTCGTCGAGATGACAGGCGACCGCGGCTCGAATGGATTCGTTTCGATTGGCAAGACAGGCCACGTTCCAGGGGTCGGTGGAGAGGACGATGATCTGCGGGGCGTCACCGATGACTGATTTGATTCGTGCGACGATGTCCGTCGTACCAGTGAGTCGTTCGGTGGTCCAGTTGGTCAGGCGGCGAGTCACGTCGCTCCATGCTCCCGTTGCGTTGTCGCTGCGGGAGTCGATGAGGCACAGGCCTTTGGTTGGACTGATCGAAGTGGCTTGAGTCGAGGGTTGACCTCGGTGAATGGTGATGCCGCGATCGCGAGCGTAATCTTGAGCAGCGGGAGTGATGATTGCTGTTTTAGCGACTGTGACTGCTCTGATACTCGAAGCCAGTTTCGAAAGAATCTCTTCCGTGATAACTTTCTGCGTCAAAATACTGGGTGGCACTGCTGGCTTGGCCAGCAGTGGAGTTGATGTCGCAGCAACCTCACCGCGCGCACTCTCTGTCGACAGGTTCTTCATCACCTGCCGGACGATTTCATCAATGAGAGTGGGGGATGGGTTCATGATCGATTGTTGTTGAGTGCGGATTGCCCCGGGTAACTCACCCGGGGCTAAGTATTAGGAGTCCTGAATCCCGAGGGTGATGAAACGGGCGGGAACGTCTTTACGTCCACTCAGTTCGTGAACGAGAGAGCCATCCGAAGTGACGATGACGGTATCACCAACGCGGCAGCCCAGCCGATCCAGCGTCAGTTGCGGCTCCGCATCGGGCTTACCCGCTGGCGTCAATGGCTGCGCAATCAACATCGTCCAGCCATGTAGGCCGGGATGTTTGATGGTCGCGTGGGCTTTGCCAATGATGAGGGCGGTTTGCATGGGGAACCAATTGTCGTGAGGTATGAGTCGTGAGTCATGAGGTCCTGGTTTGAGGCTTTTCCTCATGACTCATGACAGAATCAAATCACTCGCAGCGCTCCGGAGAGCGTGCAGCGTCGTTGTCTCGTGAATGTACTTGGTGTTGTGACGCCTTCGCCGGTTGGGGTGGCGATGCTGAAGGAGACGTAGCCTTCGCCGCCGATGCCGATGCCGGCCATGGAGGGGCCGTTCTTGACGAAGAGGGTCGTCTCCATTGCGCGACCCATCTCGGTCATACGGTTGACGTCTCGCGAGTGGATCACGCTGGTGTGACGGTAGCCGTGTTCTGATTCGAGGGACATGTCGAGGGCATGGGCGAAATCGTTTGCTTTGACGATCGGGAGGAAGGGGATCATCTGCTCGTGATCGACGAAAGCGTTCTTTTCGTCCGCTTCGCCGAAGAGGAGGGGGGTCTGGCTGGTGACTTTCAAGCCGATGAGGTCCGCGAGGAAGGACGCGTCTTTGCCGACGAGGTCGCGATTGAGTTGTGGTTCGTTGGTCTCTTTCGAGATCGGGAAGGCGGCCTTGGTCAGTGAGTCGACTTGGGCTGGTGTCAGACGGTATGCCCCCTGGCGGCTCATCGCAGCCAGGAAGTCGCTGTAAACTTTCGACACGACGAAGACCTGCTTCTCGCCGATGCACAGGAGGTTGTTGTCGTAGGATGCCCCCGCGATGATCGAGCGGGCGGCGTTGTCGAGGTCGGCTGTTTCATCAACGACGACGGGCGGATTGCCAGGCCCTGCAACCACGGCCTTCTTGCGTGACTCCATCGCAGCTCGCGCGACAGCAGGACCGCCCGTGACGCAGAGCATCTTCACGCCTTTGCTCTTGAAGATCGCGCCAGCCGATTCGAGCGTTGGCTTATCGACGATGGTGATCAGGTTCTCGAGCTTGGTTGCTTTGTAGATCGCCTGATTGAATCGACGAACTCCTTCGCAGGCGACCTTCGCACCACCCGGGTGAGGATTGACGACGAGTGTGTTGCCGCCGGCCAGCATTGTGATCGCATTCGATGCCAGCGTCGGCAGTGAGTGAGTCACGGGAGTGATGACGCCGATGACGCCGAAGGGGGCTTGTTCGATGATGGTCAGTCCGGTGTCGCCTGAGTAGGCATCGGGCTTGAGCCACTCGACGCCCGGCACCCGCTGCATGACTTTCAGCTTCTCGATCTTATGTTCGAGTCGGCCGATTTTCGTTTCCTGATATTCGAGACGCCCAAGCTCTTCAGCTTGTGAATCGCAGATCGACTTGATGATGCTGACAGCTTGCATGCGGGCATACAGCGGAGCATCGCTGAGCTTCTTATAAGCTTCACCCGCAGCATCGATCGCCTGGTCGACACATGAGAAGACGCCCCAGTCGCCCGACTTCACAGCGGGAGCAGGCTTGAAGGCGACGGGTGCGCTTGTGATCGAGTTGCCCTTCAATTCCTTAAGGACGTTCTCGACGACGGCTCGGATGTGGGCTTCAGAGAGGGTAGTCATGGGAAGGCCTGAGGTTTGAGTCGTGAGTCATGAGGAAGGCGGGCGATGATCAGTCCTTCGATCCTGGTTCCATCGACAGGGATTCTTTCTGAATCCGCAGCCACTCATTGAGACCACTGAGAGAAGGTATGCTGAAGGCGATACCCGCCAGCAGAATGGCAACGATCCCCAGGTGGAGATAAGGACGATGAGGATCGATCATGACGATGTTGAGGAATGCAGGACCTTCGAGAAGGGCGCCACGCGTAATTCGACTTGCGGTGAATGCAGTCAGTAATTCACGATCGATCTGCGAGGGATCTCCCTGGCTGGCTGTCTTGATCGCGTTGCCAAGAACGACTTGTGGAACGATGAAGCTCGCCATCAGTCCGCCAGCAGCGATCAGAATCGGGATCAGATTGATCGCTCCCGGAGCCCCCTGCACTTTCTGCAGCATGCTCGGCAGCATGAAGACCCCTGTCACAATCACACCCAGCATCAGCGCACCAAGGATGATCCGCAGCAGCTTGACTGTGTTTTCAGGAGTCGGCTCGAAGTTGATTTGCTCACTCATGTGACCTCCATGGAGACGTCGTTGTCGTTTAACGGATTCATATCCATTTGGTGCGGTTCGAAGACTCACCAGCACCCTACGCCTGATTCTTGTCGTAAACAGACGTTGGGCCGAGCGTCACGCGGTCGACGATGCCGATGATCGCAGCATCGACTGGCAGTGGCTTCGTCTCCGGTGTGTAGCGGGCCGAGGACCCTTGCACGCAGATGACGACTTCCCCTTCCCCCGCCCCGACCGTATCGACGACGACGAACGAACGCCCCGTCGACTTCAACCCATCCTTGTTCTGCTCATCCACACGCAACGGCTCCACGATGAAGAGCTTCTGCCCCTTCATCGAGTCGACCTTGTGAGACGAAACAATGCTGCCGGTGATTTTGCCGATGAACATGGGAGGATCCTGCGTGGAATGGATATCCAACTCGTAACGTGTTGTCGTGAGGCATTAGTCATGAGTCATGAGGAAGACATGAAAACAAGAACCTCACGACTCAAACCTCATGACTCATGACTAGAAATTCTCCATCAACCCCTTCTCAGGGCGTGGGATCACGTGGGCGGCGACGAGTTCGCCGACGCGGGATGCAGCTGACGCACCGGCGTCAACAGCGGCTTTGACGGAGCCGACGTCCCCTTTGATGACGGTCGTGACGTACGCGCCGCCGATCTGGATTTGTTTGACGAGTGTGACGTTGGCGGCTTTGAGCATCGCGTCTGAGGCTTCGATCATGGCGACCAGGCCTTTGGTTTCAATCAGTCCAATAGCATCATTCATTGCAGGGAGAGCTTTCGAGTGAGTTTGTGCAGGATTTGTGAGTCGATGAGATATTGGTGTCGTGAGTCATGAGTCGTGAGGAAGGTATTGAATCCAAGACCTCATGACTCATGCCTCGTGGCTCAAGACTTGGCTTTCGGCAGGATGCTGACGAGTTCGTCGTGTGGGCGTGGGATCACCTGAACGGAAACGACTTCGCCGATCTTGCTGGCGGCTGATGCGCCGGCGTCGATGGCGGCTTTGACAGCTGCGACGTCGCCCGTAATGAAGGTCGTGACTAGACCGGAGCCGACTTTCTCCCAGCCGGTCATCTTGACGTTGGCGGCTTTGAGCATCGCATCGGCGGCTTCGATCATGCAGACGAGGCCTTTGGTTTCAATCATTCCGAGAGCTTGTTGGGACATGGGTTGCCTTTCAGTAGTCATGAGGTATGAGTCGTGAGTCATTAGGATGTTGAAGAGTCGTCGCGTCAGGTCCTCATGACTCGCGACTCATGTCAATTCAGTGTTTGCACCCGCACGGTTCGGGTTTGATCAACTCGACTTTGGTCGCGTGTTCCAGGTCGATCGCGTTGCCTTCGTCAGTGTCGATGTGGACTTCAAGTTTGATGTTGTCTTCGGCTCGAACCATCAGGCCTTCGAGAACTCCCGAGCAGCCTTTGGATTCGACGCGCAGATTGATTTTGTCGCCGTGTTTGACGTCGTAACGGGCCAGGTCCGCCGGGCCCATGTGAACGTGTCGCATGGCACGGATGACGCCCTGTTTGAGTTCAACGACCCCCGCTGGACCGACGAGTACGCAGCCTGGCGTGTCTTTAATATCGCCACTGAGTCGCACGGGAAGATCGATTCCCAGCGAGATCCCATCGGTGAAGGCAAGTTCAACCTGAGACGCCGACCTCGTCGGCCCCAGCACACGCACACTCGGCAGCATCCTTCGACGCGGCCCGACGATCGCAACTGTCTCCGCCGCCGCGTAGTACCCCTTCTGGTAAAGCTCTTTTTCGACCGTCAGCTTGTGCCCTTTGCCGAAGAGAACTTCGACGTGCTCGTCGGTCAGGTGCACGTGACGAGCGGAGATATTGACGACGAGCGGGTTGGGTGCAGAGGCAGCCCCACCGCTGGGCAAGCCAGCAGTGTCACCCGTTGCATTCGGCCCAAGCTGCGCCAGGAGCATCTGGCGCACCAGATGCTCGACGGTTTCGCGGTTGAGAGTGCTGGTTGCTGTGGTCATAGTCATGAGTCGTGAGGTTTGAGTCATGAGGAAGAGACGACAGTCATGATTTCCTCATGACTCACGACTCAAAACTCATGACTAGCGGGCGATCGTTACGGCGATATTCTGTTGTTCCAACATCTGCACCCACTGGGGATCGACGGCGTCGTCGGTGACGAGCCGGTCAATGTCATCCAGAGGGCAGAGGTTGACGAGTTCGGTGTGTCCAAGTTTGTGGCTGTCGAGGGCGACGATGACTTCTTCCGAAGCTTCAATCATCATCCGCTGGGCATCGACGAGCAGTGTGTTGCTGTTGAACAGCCCGCGGCTGGTCAGGCCGCCGGCGCTCATAATGGCTTTGCGGACGTGAAGCCCTTTAAGAGTCTGCGTCACGATCGGCCCGAGAGCGACATCGGTCTTGGGATGGATATACCCGCCGATGAAAATGAGTTCGATGTTCGGTGCGCTGTGCAGCAGATTGACGATCGGCAGGTACGTAGTAAGAACCTGCAGTTCCATTTTGTGTAACTGACGGGCAATCTCGAGCGTCGTCGAACCGGCATCGAGCAGGATCGATTCCCCCGGCTGAATCATGGCCGCGACCGCTTTGGCGATCCTCTGCTTCTCGAGATGAGCTCGCGTCACACGGGTCTCAAGGGCAGGTAGCGATTCGCCGACATAGGCAATCCCGCCCCGCGTTCGACGAATCTGGCCCGCCTGATCGAGAGCCTCCAGATCACGTCGAATCGTCGATTCACTCACCCCCAGATGTGCAACAAGCTGCCCCAGGGAGACGTATCCGTGCTCCTGAGCATGTTGCAGAATCTGATCACGTCGTTGGTCGAGGAGCATAATGTTGGCGAAAAGTGATTGAAAATGACACAATTGTAGGGCGTGAATCTGTCAGAAGCAATCAAAATACGTCGCAGGCGGGGTGTTTTCTAGGCATAAAATGGGTGGCTATGGTAGTATGCGTCAAAAATGTGTGTTTGCAGCAGTAATTTGGGGTGCCTGGGTTGGCTTTGCATATTGCCTTCGCGATTCGCCGGGTAGTATGTGTTTGCAGAGATGTGACGGAAAATGAAGTTTTTCTTTAGTTCTGCATTGTCGTTGCCGAGCGGAAGTCAGTCGCTCTACTAGTCTTGATTGACAACACGAAAGTGCACAGCTACATTCGCTTAGGCACATATGGAAACACGGTCTTTACTCCCTGAAGCAGTCTTCCGGGCGCTCTCTGACGCGACCCGCTTGAGGATCCTGCATCTGCTCCAGGGTGGAGAGCTCTGTGTCTGCGACCTGGTCAGCTCCCTGGATGCTCCACAGCCGACGATCTCGCGGCATCTCGCTTACCTGCGGAAGACAGGGCTCGTTCTGGCGCGGAAAGAAGGTTTGTGGCATTACTACAAGCTGGTTCCTGCGTCGACCGATTTCCACAAGACGGTCATGGCCTGCGTGTCCGCGTGTGATCTTCCTGATGTGGCCACCTGTTCGCGATCAAAGTGTAACTGAAATTTTTTTGACTTATACATTCGCTTGAGCGGATATATCAAATGCGACTCTCGTTTCTGGATCATTACCTCACGGTTTGGATTTTTCTGGCGATGGCTTTGGGGGTCATCGTGGGGAGTTCTTTTCCGGGTTGGGAATTGTGGGTCAACCAGTTTCAGTTCGGAACGACGAATATCCCCATCGCGATCGGGTTGATCGTGATGATGTATCCCCCGCTCGCGAAGGTGCGTTATGAAGAGCTGGGCGAAATCTTTCGAGACTGGAAAATTCTTGGATTATCGCTGCTGCAAAACTGGCTCATCGGTCCTGTGCTGATGTTTGTGCTGGCCATCATGTTCCTTCAGGATTATCCCGAATACATGGCGGGCCTGATCATGATTGGGCTGGCGAGGTGTATCGCGATGGTGATCGTGTGGAATGAACTCGCCAAAGGGAACAGCCAGTATGCTGCGGGGCTGGTTGCCTTCAACAGCATCTTTCAGGTTCTCTTCTATAGCGTGTATGC
>SXPC01000134.1 GCA_005778225.1 Planctomyces sp.
AACAACGAATCACACTAAGTAGCCAACAAACTCGTTTTCCCGATCGATTAGTTATCCTTGCTTCCGCCTCGCTAGAACAGTGGGAGAAATTTCCTGGACTACTGCTGCATCTTGCAGAATTTCGTCGTGCAAAAATTGTATCAAGTGAATTCATCCGTCTTTCACCGTCTGGACAAGCGGAATTTATTCAAGACTTACTTGCCAGAACAAAATTTGCTCAGAGCAACGCAGTGCGAGTGTGCATCCTGGATACTGGAGTGAACCGAGGCCATCCTTTGCTCGAAGCTTCGATAACCTCTGAAGATCTTCAGGCGTGGCAAAAAGAATGGGGGGCGGACGACCATGATGGGCATGGAACAGAGTTAGCAGGACTGTGTTTGTTTGGATGCCTTACCGGACCACTATACGATGGTGAAAAAGTTGACTTAACACACCGCCTTGAGTCTGTGAAAATACTTCCGCCTGAAGGAAAGAATGATCCTCCTGATTATGGACCGATCACGGCTGGTGCAATGGCATTGGCGGAAACAACAAATCCAGAAGTGAAGCGAATTTTCTGCTTAGCTGTCACATGTGAAGGGAATGACCAATGGCGTCCGACCCTTTGGTCCGCATCTATTGATCAAGCCTGTGCAGGTGCATTGGACGGTCATCGCAGGTTGCTAATCACCTCAACTGGAAATCTGCGAGAAGACATCGGCAAAAACTATCCCCACGAAAATCATCTCTCCAGCGTTGAAGATCCTGCTCAAGCTTGGAATGCGCTGACAGTGGGAGCTTATACGAACTTGGCTTGGCTGGAAGAGAAAGGGCTTGAAGGGTATTCGCCCATCGCGAAACCAGGCAGCCTGTCCCCTGCAAGCCGCACTTCGTTGTGCTGGAATGAGAATTGGCCGTATAAGCCTGATGTTGTCTTTGAAGGTGGAAATTATGCTCGCGATGCTAGCGGATTTACGACCAGTGCAGACGATTTAGCATTGCTAACCACCATGTCGCGTCCCGAAACATCTGAGTTGTTGGGAACCTCTCGTGACTCAAGTGCAGCGACCGCATTGGCAGCTCGGATGGCAGCGATTCTTCAGGCCGAGTATCCTACGTACTGGCCAGAAACCATACGTGGCTTGATAGTACATTCCGCCGAATGGACTCCTCAGATGTGGGAAGAATTTCCCTACTCTCAGCGACGACAACGATTGCGTGTCTATGGAATGGGTGTCCCAAATCTTCTACGGGCACGTCGCTCAGCGCAAGGCTGGTCGACCATGGTAATTCAGGATGAACTGCAACCGTACAAGAAGACGACCGGAGACAACTCCACACACGAAATGCATCTGCATCGACTCCCACTCCCCAAAGAAGTCCTAGAAGAATTGGGGAGTACACGTATTAAGATGCGAGTAACTTTGTCATATTTCATCGAACCAAATCCACCAAGGCGAGGATATATTGCTCGACATCAATATGCCTCTCATGGGCTGAGATTTTCTGTTCGTAGGCCAGAAGAAACTGTTGACCGAATGTTGACCCGACTGACGTCAGCAGATTGGCCAACGGAAAATGGCCGAAAAAAAAGGCGCTATGAAACCATCTCAGATGATCGCGACTGGGAATTAGGGCCCGAGAGGGTAAGCGTGCGAGGCTCAATTCATTCAGATGCATGGCAAGGGACAGCTGCGCAATTAGCGGCATCAAATCAGATCGCGATTTTTCCTGTGGGTGGATGGTGGCGATATCGAAAGGATGCGAGCTTAGTAGAGAAGCTGGCAAGATACAGCCTAATTGTGAGCATCTCTTCAGAGGACACGAAAGTTGATCTTCATCAGGCAGTCGAAGCACAGATTAGCAGTCAAGCGACGATTGAACCCGGCGTTATCATTTCTGCAAGCTAGAATGGTATTCTGAATTCAAAAAGCGGCTTGAGCGTAATGTTTTTTAAATACACCTAAAGCAGTTATTGGTAACTTCTTTCAAGTTCACTGGCATTAGTTTCATGTAGTTTCTATTTCTTTTTGTATAAGTTTTGTTGTTTCTTTGTCGGCCCACGGCAAGCTTTCCCAATCTGAGTCTTCGACTTCAGCACGTTCAGTTAAGTAAATATCACACAACGGAATCTCAGGTTGGATTCCCAAAGGCATTGTCAATTCGACGTACACCTTAAACGCTTTACCGAAGAATATTGCACGGCAATAGCCGGATTCTCCTTGACTCGCTAGCTGTGAGGCCAAACCGTACCGTAAAGAAAATACTTTTGGCATTCAGATCTCCTAAACTGTGGGACTACCGGTATAGATGTCATACTTTTACGAGTATAGCAGGGTAGTATTTATTAAGCTTATAATCGCTGCAGGAATTTATAATGGATGAATACAAAAATCGGAAGGCTTCTCCGAAACGTGCTAATACGGTTCGAAGTGATACTCAACGTCGATTACGACAGCATGTTCGTCTGGCTCGCGTACTGCAGATCCTCGGACTGATTCAGTCACGCGGTCGCTGGAATGCGAAGGCCATCGCGAGTGAGCTTGAATGCTCCGAGCGGACAGTCTACCGAGACATGGAAGTTCTGGAATATGCGGGCATTCCGTGGTTCTTTGATGAGCACGATCAATGCTACCGACTCCGACCCGAGTATCGGTTCGCCGTTCCGTCATTGACTCCAGATGAAGTGCTGGGTCAGGTTGTCGCGGCAAAACTCTCGGACCGAGTCGAATTAGGCCTGAATCCCGGCGTTCGTTCGACCACTCAAAAGCTCACACATGACTTGAGCCTGCCACTTCAGCAGACCCTCAATGATGCTCAAAAGCTGGTCGAGGTACTGGGAATGAAACTGGTCGATCATTCCAAACACCAGCAAGAGCTGAAAACTATTCAACAGGCTCTTTTGGCTGGTCGGCAACTTTCTGCAACCTATCAGTCTCCCTATGACTCACAGCCGGTGAAGTTCCGTCTTCACCCCTATCGTCTTTGTTTGATCAAGAACGCGTGGTATCTGATTGGCCGGATGGAATCCGAAGATACTCCACGCACTTTTCGTGTCGCCCGCTTCAAATCTCTGCGTCTGCTCAATCATGCGTGCATTCGAGACGGGAATTTTCAGCTCGACGACTACTTTGGGCATGCCTGGAGCGTCTTTCGTGGTAACGAACGCCACGCCGTCCGACTACGATTTCTGCCACCCGCCTCACGCATTGTGCTGGAAACCCAGTGGCATCACACCCAAAAGTCTCATTCTGAACGGGACGGCTCGCTTGTCATGACTTTTGAGGTAGACGGACTCGAAGAGATTCTGAACTGGATCCTCGGATGGGCCGGAAAGGTGCAGGTTCTGGCACCGGACGAACTGAAAGTCCGCCACTGGGAACGGCTGGAGGAAGCTCTGGATTTGAACAGCCGCGGCTGATTGCCGTCTGAGCACTGACCTACTGCTGTCAGTTGGTTGGGGTAAAGAGTTTGTTGAGAACATCTCTAATCCTCCTGATCCAAGGGCAGTATCCATGCAAATCAAGATTCGAATGACGGCGATCATTCTCGGACTCATCGTTACTGGCTGTGTGCCAGGGAAAGAAGGAACTGCCGCTGCCGCGAAAGGTTTCCTGCAGAGCGAAATCAATTTATGGCTGGCCGGTCAGCCAAGTCAGGCCGAATCTTTTCGAGCGAAACTCATGTCGCACAAGCCTCCCACTGCCTTTGAAGTGCAGTCGGTGATTCCGCAGGAACCAGACATGTTTGCGTTTAATCATGACCTCACTCAAGAGATACCAGCCAACTACAGAGAATTCTCGACCTACCTGGTGAACGTCAAATATGAGTTTCGATCACAGGCCGATACTCCGATCACAAAAATCATGGCCTATCGGCTGACCTGGAATGTGAACGAAAAGGCTTGGCATATGCGAGAGCAATAGACGTAAAACCCATTGCCGACGCACATGCCTGTTAGCATAATGATACCTTTAGTCATCACAACGAGAGTCGACAGACTCTCGTCTCTTTTTTGAATCGTGCTGCAAATGGCTCGACAGCCCCTGATTGGAATCTGGTGGAACAGCGGTCAACACTTGGCTATTTTTGCTCATCCTTGGGGTGAGAATGCCTCGGGGCAAACGATTCGTGACAGCAATCTCCAACATACCGATCTCTGGTGTCAGGCAGCGAGAGGGTTAGGAATCTCATCGACACGAGAATACTTTGACATTCCTCGTGGCCGAGTCTTGTTCGACAGGACAAAAGAACAAGGAATCATTCTGCACGGCAACGCGACATCGCCGATCCGACTCAAGAAAATCGCACGGCTGTTTCAGCTTAAAGAATGGACGAGTCGGCTCGATGAGCATTATCTGACTGGCAGCATACTGAACGATCTCTTTACTGATTTTGATGATAGCGGGGATGAATGAGCGTCGAAGTGATTGTGCACCGGGGAACCAGTGAGATCGGTGGAAACTGCATCGAGATTCGCACATCATCCACTCGAATCATCCTGGATGTCGGACAACCACTTTTCAAGCCGAACCGAGAGCCTTACGACCGCTGGGAGACTCGCGGAAAAACAAAAGAGGAACTCCTCGCCTTCGGATACATTCCGTCAGTCCCAGGACTTTTCACACCTGGCCTAAACGTCGACGCGATTCTGCTGTCGCATGCTCACCCGGACCACACGGGATTGCTGCCCTACACACCCGATGAGATCCCTGTTTACGCGTCCCGAGGGACGAGCAAAATGATGTTGGCCAGCAGTGTCTTCGCGGCTCAGGTGAAACTTCCCCGTGAACGGCACGTAGAAGTGATCCCCGGAATGCCATTCCAGATTGGAGAGATGACAGTCACTGGTTACGACGTCGACCATTCGATCTTCGGCTGTCTGGCTTATCGTGTTGAGGTTGATGGAAAAGCGATTCTTTACACTGGCGACTTGAGACATCATGGTCGCAAACCGGGCATGATGAACAAGCTGATTGAAGCTTGCCGTGAAAAGCAATTGGACCTCATCATCGTCGAAGGGACAAATATCGAAGCCGATGACGATTCCAATGTCACGGAATATGAACTGGAAGAGCAAATCACGAAGCAGATCGCGGATGCTGCCACTCTCGTCTTTGCGTGCTTCTCTCCGTTGCACGTCGATCGTCTGGTCAGCTTTTACAAAGCCGCACGGAGAAACGGTCGCGTCTTTGTTGCCGATGTCTACACGGCATTCGTGTTCTACCTGCTGCAACGCGATGCTCATTTACCGTCAGTGGAGCCGTCATCCGGCATCCGGGTCTACTATCCGGATAACTTCCTGACGTCACGACCGAATAAGCTCAAAGAAACGTTAGCCAAGGAATTCCTGCACGCACGAATCGACCTGGACGAGATCTTCACTGAGCCTCAGAAATATGTGATGATGTTCCGGCCATCGATGATGAGCAATGAGTGGGGCAAGCACATACTGGACCGAGTCGTCTGCCTTCATTCCCGCTGGGCTGGTTATCTTGATGAAAATGACTGGGCTGAATTCCGACACCGATACATCGATATGTTCGATGACGAACCAGAGAAGGTCGGCAAGCTGCTGACGCTCCACACGTCAGGACACATTGTCCGAAAAGATCTGATCAGCTTGTTGGGCAGCATCAATGCGAAGGCTGTTCTGCCGATCCACACGTTTGGTGGAGAAGTTTTCTCCAACTGTGTCGACAATGTTCTCTGTGTCAAGGATGGTCAAACTTTACTTACCTGAACATAGCAACCTGAATGCGAAGATGTTATAGGAGATGCCTCGAATCGAATGTTCCAAATCATAAAGGCATCACGTGGTGTGGCTTTCATCTCAAATTGCAGTGTTTGTTGTTATTACCCTAGTCCTTTTGATTGGCAGTTTCCTTCGTGTGCGGTTTGTTAGGCCAAATCGAGCACTACTCATTCTCGCCGTTGTCTTCCTTTGCTTGACTGGGCTTGGGGGAGTTCAATTACTCAGAAACCCTCCAGAAAAGAACAAAGAGATAGTTGATGAGTCCACGCTTGATATCACGCCGATCCGGCCAACACAGACGGCACTCATGAGGCTTCAGTCCTACTGGAACTCCGAAGAGTCGGTAACCTGGCCGGCGGCGGAGACTTTAGCTGACCTGAGTGAAAAGGCCTATCTTCCACCTTATATGGCAATGAAGGAATTCGAGAGCCTTGGTTTTACCAAAGTATTTCCATTTGTCGAAGGTTCTATGATTGGTTACATAGTGAGCGGCGAGGACGTCACGGTAATCATCTTTCGCGGGACGAATTTTAATGAGATGTCCGATTGGCTGGCGAACCTGAGTACATCGGCATTGCAAACTCCCCACGGAAAAATCCACAAAGGCTTTTATTCCTCCTACAAAGCAATGAAATGGCAGATCGAAGACATACTCAAGGAATGCAATACAAAACACCTCTGGATTACCGGACACAGCCTCGGGGGTGCATTGGCACTCGTATGTGCTTACGATTTTGCGGATAACGAATCTCGTCCCTTCGATGGCGTGATCACCTTCGGTCAACCTATGATTGCCAGGAAAGATCTTGCCCAGTACCTGGATAATGTCCTCGTTGGCAAGTACGCACGATTCGTGAATCGCGACGACATTGTCCCAAAGGTACCACCCAATCATGATTCGTGTGGCTCATTGGTCTGGTTTACCGATAGCGGACTGAAGAGATCTAAGAACAAAGCGATCAGCTACGCTTCCTCGCCGGATGGTGTTCCAGTTTCTGCAGCGGTTGGTTCGAACCTTGAAACAGAAATCCAACCATTGTCGGAACGGGAATTTCGGCAACTGCAAACAAAGCTTAAGCAAGAGAATGAGCTTGCTGAAAGACTACCAGACGGAACCCCAACTCAGATGGAGGAGTACCCCACTGCAGGTCCGGTCGATGATCACTCAATGCTTGAGTATGTCAGTAGGATTCGAAAGCTCTTGGGGCTCTGAATAGAAGATTCACCTTTCGCAGCACTCGCATGCCGGCATGTTCTGTAAAATCGATCTAAACAGGCCATCGGCCAACGGCTAAACCCGGCCAGGAGTTTTCAGTTACCCATGTCATCTTTTGTGTAAAGCGATCATTCTCGACCTCAGTAACGGCGAACCGTATCCGGACCACATCGCTTTCATTTGCGGCAGTTGAATTTCTCAACCATTCCCCTGATGTACCGCGGGGAGAACGTGAAGCCGCTTCGTAGTATAATTTCGGAGCAACTACGATGACCTCAGGGACAGCGGCTTCATTGGGATGAACACTGCAAAAAGAATGATCAGGCCCTAGCCGATAGTGCTTCAACTTTCCAAATTCGTCACTGATCCGCTGCATATTGCCTGCCCCCAGCAAACACGCAAGGTAATCAAGAGCTTCGAGAACCGCAGCAAGTACAGTGTCACTTTGATTTTCAGCGACTTTGAACTCAAAGACTGCAAGGCTGCCCGCTTGAGTCATCGCCAGAAGATCAATACGTCGGCCTCGATGAGAACCTTGATTGGGAACCTGGCACGAAAGCGGGAAGTAAACATCTTGCCCGATGGTGATCAGTTGAGGTCCTGTCTCGTCTTTCCAGAGATTGCGGAACAACCCGTAAACAAGCTTATTCTCTGGGCTTACGGCGGATTCACCATGTTCACGCCGATCGATCAAAATCGACTGGCCTTCGTAGACTCGATCGATCTTTCTTTCCTGTTGAAGATGATGCTCGAAAAGCGACTGAAGAATTACTGTCCAGTGTGCGGCATCACCACGATTTCCACGGAGTTGTTCGAGCAGTTGCCGAAAGACCGTATCTGACATCGACTTCTCCACATGAGCTTTGGTGGTCAAAACCTCATGATACTTATAGTCCGTGGAGATGCTACTGATAATCATCCATTCTGAATCTCATGATTCAGAAAATGCCCAACATCCAGACGCGTTTCGGCCAGAGGGTCCGAGAGCTGCGTCGTGCTCAGGGCTATTCACAGGAGTCATTCGCAGCGTTTGTTGGCTTGGACCGTACGTATGTTGGGGGTATCGAACGCGGAGAGCGAAATCCATCCCTCAAGAATATAGAACTAATCGCTCGATCTCTCGGAATAACAATCTCAGAGTTATTCAATAAAATGTGAGCCGACCTTTGCTTATAGGTCGTAAAAAAAGTCAGCCTCCTCGGCCGCTTCTTGATGCTCGGCGAGGATAAAGCTCATCAATGTGAGTCGACGATGGCTGGTCAAGCCGCGGGATAAAGTCAAACAGCATCGAAGCTTCGAATCCCGTTATTTTCGATGCAAAGAAGCGACAAAGGCATTCAACAATAGCTGTATTCGTCACGGGCTCACGATTAGCCGTTGTTAAATTTGCAAGAGTCGACCTCGCTACTCCCACGGCATCCGCCACAGTCTGCATGTGGATTTGCTCGCCGTTTTCTTGGTTGCTCTGACTAATCAATTCGTTGAGTCGAAATCTGAGCACAAACTTCTTTCAATTCGCAAATGTTGTCCTTGACAACATTGATTGAGCGGCTACGATAGTGTTGTCGACGGCAACATTGTCGTAATTATTGTGGTTTTGTCAATATTCGAAACTGAATTCCAGGGGCGCGTATGTCTAGTCAACCTGTTGTGCGATCGAATAGTTCCAACAACGGTGATCTGCCAATACTCATTAACATTAAGGAGGTAGCGGTACTTTCGAGCATCTCGGTCAGAACAATATGGCGCCTGGTCAGCACACATGAATTCCCTGAACCGATCCGAATCGGTGGCTCCGTACGCTGGGCCAGAGAAACAGTGTTGGTGTGGCTCAATTCAAAAATCAATCCATCTAAGTAAAGGATCAAAATGGCTTCGATCTACAAAAAAGGGCGCGACAAACGCAAAAAGTGTTGCCCCTATTACATTGACTATGTGGATCAACAAGGCAAACGGCGTACGATTAAAGGTTTCACCGACAAGGAAAAAACGCGTTTACTGGCAAACAAAAAAGAAGAAGAAGTACGCTTACGCGTGGCTGGTCTAATTGACCCAGACTTAGAAACTTTGGCCGAAGCCAGAAATGCCGAAGTGAATGAGCTAGTTGACAGATTTGAAGAACACCTGAAGCGAAAGGGAGGCACCGCAAAATACGTTGCAAAGATCTTATTTCGGATTCGAGAAATTCTGAAAGAGACGAAATGCAGAAAACTAAAGGAGCTCTCTCGTGAGAAAGTAGAGCAGGCACTGGCAAGGCTTCAGTCCAACAACAATCTTGCGAATCGAACATTAAACCATTACATCCAATCGATCGAGCAGTGGGAAACCTGGTTGGTTAATACTGGTCGAAAGGCTACCCACTCACTCAAGGGCGTCACACGCAAAAACAATCAAATTGACATCCGACGAAAGCGACGCGCCTTAACCGAAGAAGAATTTTCACAATTGTGCAGCGCTGCATTGCTCAGTGAGAAAGTAGTTCAGGGTTATAGTGGAAGCCAACGAAGAGACATTTATGAATTCGCGTTTTTAACAGGATTCCGAAAGAATGAGCTCGCAAGCCTGACACCCAGAAGTTTTCAACTGGGCATCGAATGCGAAACAGTAACAATCGAAGCCAGCATCTCCAAACATCGTCGAAAAGATGTGGTTCCATTGCACCCTTACTTGGCCGGAAAAGTTCGTGAAATGGCCCAGTATATTCCACCTGATCAACCCTTGTTTCCGAAATTAGCATCCCGAAAAACCTGGCTGATGGTCAAAACAGATCTGAATATCGCAGGCATTGAGTACGTGAATCACGAAGGATATGCCGACTTCCATGCTGCTGGGCGTCACACATTCATTACAACAATTTTGAAGAAAGGCGCGAGCTTGCCTGAAGCAAGGAAGCTTGCTCGTCATGCGGAAATTCGAATGACGATGAATTACACGCACATCGGTCATGAAGAACAGGCGAAGGCACTAGCAAAACTCCAGCCACCATCTACGATAGGGAAAAATACTACTTGTCAGCGTATTGTCAGCAACTCCGGCGACTCATCAGGACAGCAAGACGCACATTCTGACATCACTTGTCTCTCGAATGAGATAATTGAGCCGGACGCAAATCCTACAACAATTTCACTTTATGACGCACCTAGACAAAAAAAGGCACTCTCTGCCGAGAGTGCCTTAAAGTGGAGGCGGGGGGACTTGAACCCCCGTCCTGTGAATCCTAAGTCTTGGCCTCTACGTGTGTAGATTATTGATTAATCTCGCTGATTTGGGCTCAATAAACAAGGCCCTCCTCAGCCAGCCGGCGACTGTGTCTTGCTGCCCGGATAGTCGGCGGTGACGGGCAGCCAGCTCGAATTGTCAGCGAACTTTTGGACCTCTCAAGCGAAGCTCCTCAGTTCGGGTTGCCTATATTAGGCAGCCAGGGAATACTGCGTGTTGGCAGATAATTTTTTGATCAGCTTTTAACGTTGCTTACCGATCAACAACGACACGCCACCTCAACCCGCGGTAGACCAGTCGAATCCGATCGCCCCCGTTTGGTGTGGAATGACCACTGAAACGTGCGACGCGATTTTTATCGCGTTGCCTGCTCAGCAGCAATTCTCAAAACACCGATTGTCAAAGAACACTGTCTCTAAAAGACATGGTCAACAAGAACAGGACGAAACCGTCCTGACCAGCCGTTGCCAGACCTGTCGCAGGTGGTTGATATCCGTGACGGACATCGATCTGCGGCGGGTTCGACATGAGTGGCAATCCGTATTATACGCCTGTTTCGATCTTCGCCAAGGGCTGAAGATCGCGAATTCCTGTCTAGATGGTCAGCTTTTGTCTGCACGTACACTGCAGCTGCAAACTTGATTCAATTTTGCGGTTTTGCAGGAAATTATTCGACCTTGCGTTCAAGCGCCTGAATATCATGAGTGAGGCTGGAAGTAACGATCAGACATGCTTCGTCTGGTCGATGAAAGGCCTGAGGTTCTCTCAAATCCCTGCTGGGCCGGCGAGTTTTCATGTCTGCATTATTTGCCAAATCGAAGCCGACGACTGCGATTCTCGCGAAAGCTCGTGAGAAATCCGATACGCGTAAGCCGAAGTCCCTGACAACGGTCCAGGTTTCGTGGTACGAGAAACTGATCAACCACCCGGAGACGAGAACGACTCTTTTCTCGATTCTGATCCATGGGAGTATCTTGGTCATCTTGTCTATGATTGCGATTAGCAGTCCCATGGTCGATGACATGCTGAAGAATGTTCTGATTGCTGGTGATGGTGATACGCAGTCGATCGATGTCTCGGGCGAAGCGATGTTCGACCTCTCATTGGGCTCTGCCGCTTCTTCCTTGGAAAGTATGCCCGACATCGTGACCGAGCAGGTCATGACCAGCGACAAAGCTCTTGCTCGCGAACTCACGTCCGAGATGGCTTCCATGTTTAAGGAAGGTGTGGGGCAAGGCGAAGGGGAAGGGAAGGAGGGAAAGCTCCGAGGCTTCGGCGGGTTCGGGATGCCGAGTTCCGGGCGAGCTGTTACGAAGGGGAGTTTCGCTGCCTGGACAGATCCTGAAGATCCATCACCGGGAGAAGATTACAAGATTATCATTCTGGTGAAGCTGCCGGATCGCATCAGTAAATATCGTGCCTCCGACCTGACTGGAATGGTCATTGGCTCAGATCGCTATCGTCAGTCAATTCCTGGCCCGGAGTACCTGCGTGGTACCAACTATCTTCCGGTTGAAGATGGCGTGGCTCAGCTGATCGTCAAGGTCCCAGGTGCGGACCGCCTAGTCAAAGACACTATCAAAATCAGATCCAAGCTTCTCAATGAAGAGCAGGATCTCGATATCGAGTTTTAAGCGTGGTGATGGCGTCGTTTTATGCCACGCATCTTTCTATCGAACTTTCACTTCGAGCACGAACTCGCCGACTCGCGTTTTGTGCCGACGCGTAAGCTGCTTGAGATCAACGCCCGCAATGCGTTGTCATGGGCGAAGATGGCTCAGGAAGGCGATGTCATTGTCCTGCCTGATGTCGCTGCTGCAGACGATATTGTTGCTAACGTACGCGAGGCGGCGAAGGGTGTGGACGTCGTGAGCGGTGATCGACTCCCGCAGGGGGCTGAGTGGCTTGCGACGCCGTGGGGATGGACGACGTCGATGATTGAGTTGTCGAAGAAAAATCGATGGACGATGAATGCTCCCTCGATCAATGTCGTGAAGCGGGTCAACTCGAGACGATACGCATTCGAGTTGGAATCGAGCACAACATTGCAGCCTGAGCCGAGTTTGTTAGCAGGATCGACTGATGACGTGACGTCATTCCTTAATCAATCGGCTGCTTCAGAATGGTTGATCAAAGGCGAATTCGGCATGTCGGGGCGCGAGCGGATTCGTGTCGAGGGGTCGCTGTTGAATGCCTCTCAACTTGGCTGGTTGAAACGCGAGTTTTCAGCAGGAAGAGCGGTTGTCATCGAACCGATGCTGGATTGCCTCGATGAAGTCAGTGTGCATTACGATGTGGAGCCTGATGGTGTCACTCATCGAGTCGGAATCGTGGCGTTAACGAGTGATGCGCGGGGGCAGTTTGCGCAGGCCATTGTCGGAACGCTGGAAGACCAGCAGGTACGATATGCTGAATGGGAAAGCGTCCTGTCTCATACGGATCACGCTGCCCGGGACGCGTCACGGACAGGCTATGTTGGGCCTTTGGGAATCGATGTCATGCGCTATCGGAAGCGTGATGGCACGATGGCATTTCGGCCACTGCAGGACATCAATGCTCGATGGACGATGGGACGATTGGCGCTAGAAGTAGCGAGAAATTAAAAGAAGATGCGCTCCCTTTCGGTCGCGGCTCTGATGGTGACAAACAAAAAGCCCAGACAACGATTTCTCGCAGTCCGGGCTTTTCTATGATGAACTGAGTTACTGGATTGAACTCGATCGCGTTCCGGTTGGGGGACCGATCCGCAATCAAGCTCATCAGCAACATCAGGGTGTAATCAATTTGGGCTCTGAGGCGGAAACCTTCAGAAGCTTCGGCTGTTCCAGGTTGGGTGCGACCATTCCCCAAGTCGGCAGTGACTCGTCCTTCTGGGCGACGTTAAGAGCGTCGGTCATTGGCTCGATGGCCCCGAGAGTAACGAGTGACTTCGAAGGAATGACCTCTCGCAGGGGGATCGAGCGACGCTGGGCGATCAGGTCATTCTCGACGTCTGCTTTTGCTTCTTCGGGGACGCTGGTATCGAAGGCAGGAGGTGGTGGCAGCATCGGCACGGCGGGGACAGCAGGCTGTTCCGTGGCCCATGGAGTGCTGTGACCGCCGGATGGCGGGAGTGGTTCGAGGAACTGCGGCTCGCCTTCGGGCATCACTGGCTTATTACGAAGCTGAGGTTCTTCATAAGCCGATTGCGGGAACGTCCCAACAGGACCGCTACTCATGGTTTCCTGGTTCTTTGCACCAGTTTTGCAGCCGGAGGTCAGCGCCGGAATCCCGACGAGACTTGTTCCGATCAGGCCGCTCAACACAAATCGCGACCACCCCGCGTTCGTTGCAACATCGACGTTATATGGACGCTTCATGCGACACCTTCCCGAACGATGCACCCTTACCAGGCGCACGAGTTCGCTGTGATCCTTCCCCGGCGTCCCTGCGATAATCCCTTTCATCGGCTTCGTCATGTCGCCGCTTGCAACCCGTCTTTCGCTTCCGATCACTGCCTCTGGCATGATCAAGCGAAGACAAACATTGGCTGCAACACAAACAATCGGCAGCCGCGATTCCTGCGTCTTAATCGAACGCCTGTTTTCCGTCACAATCCAAACGCGACGGACCACTTGAATGCATCACGCCCGACGCACCAGTCAGGCACGTTTTTCCAAGCAGTCCGAATGTAGGGATTGGTGGGGAGGCGCTAGACATTAGGCGCTGGGCGCTAGAAAGACGAAACTCTGGAAGGCGATCGTTCTAGCGATTTTGATAGCACGTTCCGGGTGCCACTGGCTGTGCCCGTGAGTCTGCAAGATCAGCTGGCAGTCGTGTGGCGTGGTTGTTGCGACCGTTGTCTTGGATCACGTTAAAACAGAATATGGACAGGTATGTCCAGGCTCCTCGGAGATGTCGGCTGCGGCAGCTGACCTGCGGGTTACGCCGCCTTCTTGTCGAGCATGCTGTCGGCGATGGCCATATTGGCGCGCAGGTGGTCCATGTTCAAGCCCCCGATGACGAGGCTGTTGACGTCGGGGTTGCCGAGGACGAAGCGGATGGCTTCTGAAGGGGGCAGGCAACCTGAGGCAAGGCCCTTTTTGACGATGACGCCGATGCCTCTGCGACTTGCTTCCGCCATGACGTCGGCCAGCGAGGGATCGCTGAGGTGGTATTCCACCATGATGACGTTGGCCCATTCGAGAGCCATCTGGAAGCCACGAGCCGTCTTGCCGGAGAAGCCGAGGAGGCTGATGGCTCCCGTTGCTTTCAGGTTCTGCAAAGTCGCGACGACGTCCGTTTTTTCCTGAATGAATTCATCTCGCCCGTTGGAATGAACATAGACCAGATCGAGGTGATCGGTCTTGAGTCGTTTGAGACTGCGGGCGATGCTGGCGCGGGTCCCTTTTTCGGTGAAGTCGTAATGCGACTGCCCCATCTCGAAGTGTTCGCCGGTTTTTGTCGACAACAGGAACTCGTTGCGCCTGTGACTGATCGCGGCGCCGATGCGTTCTTCGCTGAGTCCATATGCGGGAGCCGTGTCGATGACATTGATGCCAGCGTCGAGAATCAAGTTGAGAAGCGTACTGGTTTCCTGGACGCTGGGGAGGTCGTATCCTTGAGCGTACTTGATCTGCTCATTGCGTCCGATTTTGAACGCGCCATAGCCGATCGCGCTGACCATGCGACCTGTGTTGCCAAGAGGTAAGTAGGCCATGAGTGTTCTTCCTTGGAACTCAGGCGACGCGACGAACGGAAACGGGTTGTTGATTGGGTTGAATAGACCACCATTGCGTCGCGGATTCCCAGACGGCTGGGGCGACCTTGGGCTTATCGAAAGACTTCATCAACTCTAGATCCGATAAAGTGAATCCAGGACGAATTGGAACATGAGCCGACAGGTGGCTTTGCAGCTGAGATGCGACACTGGGAGCGAAGGCGAGCTTCGTCGGCCAGACGGTGATGACATTGTGATCCAAATGCATCACGGGTTGATCAGGCCGTTTTCCCTGAGGGGTGAGTCCTTCCGCACGGTCGACGCGGTAGGTCGACCACTGGGCGCAAGAGGGATCGAACCCTGGGATGACGGCTTTGAGTTCGGAGGTCGTCAGCTGGATCAGCTGCTCAGGCATCATAGACACGCCGAGTTCTGCGACCTGTCCACCAATTTGCCAGGCGACGTCTCCATCGCTTGTGACTTCAGACGTGATGGTGACCCGGGTCTTCGAGCCATCCACGCAGTGGCCGTTGAAGACAGGCAGGTTCCCCTTGGCGATCGTCATGTGCAGAGGACGTCGCTGCATGCGGTCGGCACTGAGTCCGACAGCTTCACGCAGAGTCGCATTGCCCTGCCCTGCCGAGAAGATGACTTGATGGCAACGCAGTTCGTACTCGCCGGTCGATTGTGTAATTCGGATTGATGTGACGCGTCCCGTCGAATCTTTGTCGAATTTGATCACGTCATCATTGGGGACGTGCATCAGGCGATCAGCCCAGCGCATCCCCAGGGAGTGGATGAAACTGGTCGGCGAGATGACCTGTTCGGGCATGATCGCGACGTGGCCGGGAACGTCTTTGAGAATCGACGGACGGGCCTCTTTTGAGATCGACTGCGGAGTGACCTGCAGGCCGATCTGGGCCCCGAGCATGCCGAGACGCGAGGAAAGGGAATCAGTCCGCCACAGATAGCAGCCATCAGAGCGGAGCGCCACATCAGAGAGATTCGGCTCAGAGGACCCGTTGAGGCAGTCACGCCAGATGCCGGGCATTTGGCGGATCTGATAAGCGGACTGGGTCAGCAGGCCATCCAGCGAGTACTTGAGGCCACCGTGAATGATGCCTTGAGAGCCGACGGTCTGACCAGTCCCAAGAGCCGTTTTTTCGATCAGCACGCAGCGATAGCCTTGGCGAGAGAGGACATCGAGCGTCCAAAGTCCCGCTGCACCGCCACCAAAAATAACAACATCGATATCCAGCGACCGTGGCATCGCATCTTCCTTGATGATTCTCGCCCGACTCCCAGCCGTGCGTAAACCGGCGATTATGCCGATTTTTGAATTGTCTGACCAGACGAGTTCATGAATCCTGCGTTAAGGTGAACGAGAAATCACCCCGCAACGTGGTTTTAGCAGGATTTGTCCGCGTTCGATTGTCACCGGTCTGCAAAGATCGCGACCGGACGACAGACTCCATTCGAGTCGCTACTTTGCATTGCAGAACTTGAACTGCAAGTTTGAATTCCATGGCCTCGTGGTCTCATTCTTCGTCCTGAAGGGACGATTCTACCAGCCCAGGATGAAATCCTGGGTTAGCGACGGTCAAGAAATCTTTCCCGTCCTGTAGGGACGGCTCACCACGAATCCCACGATGAACCCACCCCTTCAGGGTGGTGATCCATCAATCGTCTCGCTAACCCAGGATTTCATCCTGGGCTGACTGATAACGGCCCTTCAGGCCTGAGAGAAAAGTAAAGAAGATGACCAACGTCGAGTTGGCAGCAACATAGCCAACGCGTCGGGTGGCACTGCTGGCTTGCCCAGCAGTGTCTTCATGATCGCCTGACAGTTATGAGTCAAAGAGTGGAGCATTTGATTCTCGACTCTGAACCTCACACTGCTGGGCAAGCCAGCAGTGCCACCCAATTGAGGATTACTTAGCAAGTTCCAGAACCCCAATTTTCCATGGGATGTGGCTGTACTTTTTTCGGTAACCTTCGGTCGTCGCTCCCTGGATGACGAACTTGAGGGCGGCGGGGTCGATTTCGAGGGTCTCGTCGTTCCTGCTACGGATGAGTTCGCCGTGGCTGATGCTGGTGGTCCAGGCGGGGTCAGGCTGAGTGACGTTGATGTGCGTGTCAGCGAACGGCTTGTCACGAGTCGCAGCGAGGGGACGCCAGGGGCCTTCGAGTTTGTCGGCCAGCCAAGCCTTGTAGTAGCGGAAGCCGGGACCCATGGCTTCGATGATGGTCAGATACTCATCGCGCCCCTTGAGCTTGTAGGTGTGAGACGCCTCGAAGAGTTCTTCTTTGGTGTCTTTCAATACCAGTTCTTCCGGACCCCATCGGACGGGGAAGTTTTCCTTGGCGGTTTCGCGTCGCCAGAAGTGGCCATCATCGCTGGTGTAGAAGAGGTGAGCTTTGTCGTCGTCGCAAATGACCCAGAAGTCGATCCAGTGGGTCTTGGGGGTACGGCCTTCCGGAAACATCTCTTGCGGAGCGGTCCAGGATTGGGGGTCCGCGATGTCGGTCGTGGTGGAATAGACGGGAACGAGGTCGAAGTCTTCGGGGAGAGTCGCCCCCGCTTTGTGCCAGTCCTTGGCGGCCTGATAGATCAGGTACCACTTCTGATGAGGGGTGTGGTAGAAGACCTGCGGAGCACAGTGATAATGTTCCATGAAGCTGAGGGTGTGTCGCTCGACTTTGTCAGCTTCGGACCAGTCTTTGAACTTCAGGTACTGCATGGCGACCTTCCCGGACTGCATCCGATGGGTGCCGAAGAAATGCCAGTAACCATCATGAAAGACGATCGTCGGATCTTTGAGGGCGACATCGGGATCATGACCGTCCGTCCGCGCGGAGATGTAGGGAGGAGAGCAGGTCCATTGAAATTCGCCGGTTTTGATCCAGGCTGGCTCCTGAGCGAATACCATCGAACCCATAAGAACAAAAGCAGCTGTGAGAAGGAATCGCATAATGACTGTCGCCTCCGAGCGCAAGGAGTGGATGTACTGACTACACATTCAATCGTACTGTGTGCAGAGACGAGGCTCAAACGGGATCTCAAGTCGGCTTTCTCTCCGTTCCGTTGGCGATCCGACTGCTGCTGGGCTATTCTCGGACAACATTGACTTTATTAGGAGAACGCTGTGCTGACTCGCATTCATCATGTCGCCATCATTTGTTCGGACTATGAGAAGTCTAAAGAGTTTTACGTCGACCTCCTCGGGTTCAAGATCCTCGAAGAGAACTACCGCAAAGAGCGTGATTCCTACAAGCTGGACCTTGCCCTTCCTAACGGCAATCAGATTGAACTCTTCTCGTTTCCGAATCCTCCCAAACGGGTCAACAACCCGGAAGCCGCGGGGTTGCGTCACCTGGCGTTTAACGTCGTTTCGATTGAGGAATCAGTCGCGTATTTGAAAACCAAATCGATCGACGTCGAGCCGATTCGAATTGATGAATTCACGAACAAGAAATTCACCTTCTTCAAAGATCCTGACGGGCTACCGATTGAGTTGTATGAGATCTAAGGGGGGAAGACGTGTGCTGGCAAAAGTCGATCGCGTGGCTCTTTGCCCGCGTTTTGACAACCTCGCCTTGCCGTTGTTGATTTTTCTGGTGATTCATTACACTCGCGTCAAGAAAATGTGTCAGGCAGCGAATAGACTGTCTTGCGGGTTTTTCGCGGGTTTCTTTCAATCGTTTCGCATCCAGGAAAGTTTACATGTTCGAAATCATCTACTGGATCATCGTCGGCTGCCTGGCGGGGTGGATGGCTGCGTGGTTTAGAAACCGCAGAGACTTCAGCACGCTGGGAAGCATCGTCCTGGGAGTTATCGGCGCTGCGGTTGGTGGATTCATCTTCCGTCTGGTTGGGCTGGCCGATACCGGGTTCCTGGGATCGCTTTTGATGGCAACCTTTGGAGCAGTCATTGTTCTCGCGCTTGCGGATCGGATGAACCGTCGGTAGGGCGAATACCCCAAGTCTGGTTGTTCGGCGAGTAACGGTTACGAGGGGTTTGAGCGGACTGAGGTGGTCTGCTCAACTTTTGAGGAGAGTTTGATGTTGAAGCAGGGATAGGCTTGATTGAAAGCGTCCAGACGCTCGATGTGAGGGGAGATGGCCCGGCAACAGCGTGACGCGAATGTCGACGACTTTGTCCTGCCGGCAATGCTTTCGTCTGGAGACTTCATCATGGAACGTCCAACGCTCCACGCCTTACCCAAATCTGCCGCCGTTGACGTTGTCAAAGAACTTCGCTTACGACAGTGGGCCAGAACACATTACGTCGCTATTGAGAAACGCCCTCGACTGTGGCATCCGATTGTCCTCGACGAGATGATTCGTATGGACAGTGAAGGAGAGGTAGTCGATTCCTCTGCGAAGATCTACGCCGTCGATGGACCAATGAAGCACCGCCCTCATGACGAGATCCTGTCCAACGCGATGAAGACGATTCGATACGAACCAACGGCAAGCTGGGACGTGGGCGTCCCGACAGAGTTGTTTCTGGGATAACGCCGGCGTGTGACGTGGACGTCAATTCAAGCCGCTTTGCGTTGTGTGACCGGCTGTGAAAACGGAATCAGGTCAGCAATCTTTCGAGTGACGGTGAGCGGACCGCCTTTGCGGATGTGTTTACGGAAGACGTAGCGCCAGCTCGCGAACAGGGCGCCGAGACGTTCTGGCATCGATGGGGGTCGGTGCCAGGACAGGTGGGTGAGTTGGCGGAAGATCTTTTTCCAGGCAGCCCGATCCGCGACGGGATCTTTGGGAGTGAAGCTGCTTTTACGGACGCGTTTGGAAATGATCGCCTCTTCCGATCCGACGACGTCGAAGCGGAGCATGATATCGACCATCCACAGCATGTCGCCGCCGTAGAAAACGTAATGATCGAGTTCCGCGACGTGCGATTTAACCCATTCGGTGCGGTAAAGTCCGTAGATCCAGGTGCAGGCGTGGTCTTTGTAGAAGCGTCTCAGATTTGAAAGTCGCGACTTGCCGGGTGCAGGGCGGTCGTCGGAGTGTTTGCTGTCGGACAGGTCGTCGTGAACGTGTTTGGTCAGCGGCGTCGCGAGGACTGCCGTTGGTTTCGCCTGAAGTTGAGCCAGTAGTGATGAGACATAGTTTGTCGACCAGCTGTCATCGTGAGCGGCCCACATGAAGTAGTCGCCCGTGGCTAACGAGAGAACCTTCTGAAAGTTGCCAGAGGGTCCAATGTTCTCCTTGTTGCGGTGGTAGCGAACATTCGAGTAGCGGTTCTCGTATTCGCGACAGATCGCCTGTGTGCCATCCGTCGAGGCGTTGTCCGAAATGATGATCTCGATATGCGGATGATCTTGCGCGATCAACGCATCGAGCGCCCCGCGGAGGAACTGCTCGCCGTTGTAGACAGGGACGCCGATGGTGACTTTATCTGACATCGAAAACACTTCACCACAAAGACACAAAGGGCACTAAGTTTCACAAAGTTAAAACGACCGAGAGTTCACCACTTTGTGAGGCTTCGTGTACTTCAAGCCTTTGTGGTGAATCTCCTCTCTCACGCTGCCATGCGTTGACGGTTCAACCCCAACAGCGACTTGAGTTCGTGACAAACGTGGTCGACATGGGACTCGGTCAAGTTGTAGCCCGATGGCAGGTTGATGCCGTTGGGGCTGATGTTGTAGGCGTGTTCGTTATGAAGCTGTCCCCGTCGACCGGGGAAAGTATCCCGGTAGGCAGGCAGGCTGCTCAGTGGATGGAAGAACGGACGAGTATCGATGCCTCGGGCTGTGAGGGCTTCTTTGATCTTGTGTTTACGCAGGCGATACTGCTCGTCAAAGATCGCGGTCACCATCCAGTACGAGTTACGAACGCCGGCGGGTTCCGGGTTCAGCGTCAGCCCCGGAATGCCTGAGAGGCGCTCCTGATACCAGCGGAAGATCTGGCGTTTCATTTCAATGAGTTCGGGAGCGCGTTCCATCTGAGCCAGACCAAGGGCGGCTTGCATGCTCGACATCTTGTACTTGAAGCCGACGGCTGTGTTGAAGAAGTTCGTATCTCCCGGCTCACGTCCATGATCGCGGAGGTGCTGAACTTTAGCGTGGAAGGCATCGTTATCAGTGAGAAGCATTCCCCCTTCGCCAGTGGTCAATGTCTTTGAACCATGGAAGCTGATGCAGCTGCTGATGCCGAAGCTGCCCGCCATGTGACCATTGTACTCGGAGCCGATCGCTTCCGCGGCGTCTTCAATGACGGCAATCTCGTGCTGTCTGGCGACTTCGAGAATCGGCTGCATGTCCGGCATATTGCCATACAGGTCGACGACGATGACGGCGCGAGTTGCTTTGGTCATACAGGCCTGAAGCGTCTCAGCAGAAATGCACCAGTTGTGTGGATCGACATCAGCAAAGACTGGTCGTGCACCGACATAACTGACCGGAGCAGCAGACGCGATCCACGTCAGATCAGGAACGATGACTTCATCGCCCGGTCCAATCCCCAGGGCAGCCAGTGACAGGTGAAGGGCCGACGTACAAGAGGGCAGAGCAACGGCGTACTTGCGTCCGAAGTAGGACTTTGCTTCCGCTTCGAACTTCGCATGATAGTGGTTGTGTTCGGAGTACCAGCAGCGAGTGACGGCGTCGGTGACGTAGTCAATTTCGCGCTGAGTAATCGAGGGCCCTGCAACTGGAATCCGTTCCATGAGGTGGGATCGCTTTCGGGGGGAGGTTTTACCACGAAGGCTCGAAGAGCACTAAGGGTCACAAAGCACGGCTGGAACATCCGTTGTTCAAGGACGGTCTTTGCGGTGTGATGGAATTACTGAATACATTTCAGCCAGCCGTCAGGGGCGACGGTCAGCAGGAGTTTGGCTTGGAGTTCTTTGTCGATGACGAACCGTTCGGTCGACTTGAGGTATTCGTGGACAGCCGTCTTGGGATTATTGCCCAGGCCCCAGGGGCGGTCGGTTGGCTGGAGATGGGCGGGCATGTCTTCGACGAGGGTATCGTAAACGATAACGTAGCTGCCCGTCGTACACAGCGGGGCGTAAATCTGCAGTTCTTTAAGAACGTGTTCGTGCGTGTGGTTCGAGTCGAGAATGATCAGAACGGACTTGCATCCCTCGGCTCGCTTACGGACAGTCTCAGCCATCTCATCAGAGATTGAGGACCCTTCGAGCATCTCGATGCGGTGAGCCAGCGGGTGAGCGAGGATCGCTTCTTTGTTGTGAGGACGAATATCGATATCGATCCCCAGGACCTTGCCATTTCCATTGAGCAGTTGCAGCAGAGATGCACTGTAGATCAATGAGCCGCCGTGGGCGATGCCGGTCTCGATGATCAGGTCTGGCTGAACCTTCCAGACGATCTCCTGCAGGGCGAGCATGTCCTGAGGAAACTGGATGATCGGTCGACCCATCCAGGTGAAGTTGTAAGCGTATTTGTACGGCGTAATCTCACGCATCCAGACGCGCGAGAGAGCCTGAACATCTTTATCAGCCATCAGCCCGCGAATATTCTGGCGGACTTCTTCCTGAAAGGCATCTTGGGGGGAAGTCGACATGGGACTGGGGGGCTTTCGAGGGAGTTGTGGGAAACGAATGCCTGTGGTCAAGACGACTTGTGAAGTCTACATGTTATCTGCAGACTTCCCTCATCCGGTCTCGAAGACTCGACCACCTTCTCCCCGAGGGAGAAGGAACAGAATGTCACGCGGCGGTTCGTTGTTCGAGGAAACTCTTATCATCAAATGGCAAAATGGGCAACCCCGCTCTGATGAGAAAGTCTTTCCAATAGAGGCCGGGCGAAACGAGAAGTGATTTGGCTTCGCGCCCCAGACTGGCGATCGCATCGAGCGTACTGACGTAGGGCGTAAAATCGCCATGGAGTTGTGGGTAGGAAGTCAGTTTGTAATCGACGTATTCCGTGCGAATCCCGTCACGCTCCAGAAGGTCGTGATTGAAGTAATGACGGGCACCATGGCCGGTGACGTAGACATCGCCGTTGAGCTGCTTGACGATGTCGAGCACTCGCTGCGTACTCTGTCCGCCAATGTTCAAAGTAGACGAACGAATAAATGAGGTGTCTTTCGACAGATCGAGGTAATTCGCCAAAGCTTCAATCGAGCGGATCGAGAGTTCTGCGAGGTTCCTGGAGGGCGCTGCATAGACCATCTCAACGAGTTCAAGAACATCTTTCAGATACGGAGCCTTCTGGTACGCCCCTTTGAGCTGACCGAGATGACTGGCTCGCCAGTTCGTCGCATCATCGAGAGACGTCTGGTTGATGTCGGTCGAGAGGCCGTTGTGCTGGACGGGGACCGTCATCCATTTCACGCCCGTCGCGGTCTTAATCTGAACGCGATTGAAAAAGCTCCCCTTGGAGAATTGAACGTCATCATAATGGACGAACACATCCGCCAACCGAACCTGCTCCATGAGCCCGATCCAGGGGAAGAACATCGGTTGAGAGATGACGATCGACTTGGTCATGCTGGCCTGCATTCACCACTAAGGCTCAAAGGACACAAAGTTTCACAAAGGGGATCGACAGCCATGAGGAACACATCTTTGTGAGCCTTTGTGTTCTTCGTGACTTGGTGGTGAACTCTTCTCAAGCAGCCCGGTTCTGCACCTGCGCGTTACGATTGAGAAGCTTCTCCATCAGGATGACGTCGTGGTACTGGCCTTCGGCGAAGTAGTGTTCAGTAAAGACGCCGACGTGTCGGTAGCCGAGGGCTTCGTAGACGTGCAGGGCTCGGGCGTTGGAGCCGAGAACTTCGAGGGTAATCTTACGCAGGTGGTGACGGTTCCAGGCGAACTCTTCGCACAACGTGAGCGCTTCCCGGCCCGCTCCTTTGTTGGTCGCGCCAGGACGCAGGGCAATGCCGAGTTGAGCCGTGCCGTGGTGAGTGCTGATCATCATCAACTGGATGAAGCCCAAACAGCTGTTGTCGTTCTTATCTGCGATGATGAAGAACAAGACCGTGCTGTCGGACATGCGTCGTCCCAGCCAATCCTTCACCCGCTGCATGGTGTTGGGACGAGGCTTGGCGAGAAGCAATTTCTGAAGGTCGATGTCATTGCGCATCTCCATCAGAACTGGCAGGTCGTCATCGATCGGCGGGCGCAAAGTCACAATATTGCCATCAATCATGCGATGGTCAGCTCCGGGAGAAAGAAGAAATCAGGAGATCGATGTTCCCAGCCAGGGACGCGCGCCATCGCTTCTTTCGCGATGCGTGGATTCAGGCCGACGTAGATAAGCCGGGTCGAATCGGGGAGCATCCCCGGTGCGATGACCTGCTTTCCGAACAACTGCTTCCCCTGACGGTAGGGGTTCGCATCCAGATAGTGAGAAACGCTCTCAGGCTGCTCCAGACACGAAGTGATGTAGGCACCATAAAAACCAGACCCATAAACGGCGGCTGGCTCTGCTTTGGAACGTGAACGTTCGAAGTTGACGATTTCCTGCTGAGCGCGACGCCAGTAGTTCGCCATGCGGTCGATGGTATGCTTCAGTTGCAGGTGAGGATTGCCCGCTTCGTCCGACGCGGTCCACAGGTTCTGCTGATTCTCTGGAGCAAAGACTTTGAGTCGATAAAATTCTTCTTGTGGTTTGCGAGCCGTGACGACGAACGCCGAGTCGTGGGACTTGTCATCAATCGTGATGTTTTCAAGCTCCAGCCCCGCGAGAAGATTTCGCAGCGAAGCCCATGTGAAGTGGTTGACGTGATCAACAACCAGGAAGTCCGCGACGTTAGCAAGAATGTTCGGAACCGTGAAAAACAGCGTTCCACCTGGCGCGAGAAGGTTCGTGATCGCAAGGAAATAGCTCTCGAGATCGACGACGTGTTCGGCAACGTAAAACGACGTGATCAAGTCAAACCGGCCGTTCCAGCTGGCAGGCGTTTCATAGCAGGCCTGATTCGAGGAAGGCACGAACTTGTCCCAGAAGGATTTGTACATATCGCTGACGTCGAAGACGTGTGGAATGAGATCCGATCGCTTCTCGAGTAGCTTACGAATCGTGTGCCCTTTGGCGGCCCCGTAATCGAGGATCTTCGCACCGCGAGGGATATCGACCTTCGAGAGAACGGTGTTGGCCTGATGCTCGCCGCGATAAATCTTCACGCCATCTTTGATCGCGTAGAGCTGATCTTCGTCTTCACTGTCGATAAGGATCTTGTAGTCGGTGTCGTAAAACTGATCGGTATTTTCCAGCTGATTGGTCTGGACGTGACCGCAGCAGGTACAGAAATAGACCATCGTATAGCCGGGGATAATGTCGCATAAGCTGGTCAGCGAATGCGGCATCCCCGACGAATAAATCGGCTTGGTGAGTTCGTTTTGACAGACGTTACACTGAGACATGGCGAGAAGAAATCCTTAACCACGAAGGCTCAAAGGACACTAAGTTTCACGAAGAAAAACAGGACAGGATTCAGGCTTTGTGAGCCTTCGTGCCCTTAGTGACTTGGTGGTGAATGTCTTTCAATCGATGTAAAGATCAGGATGGATGGCTTTCAGATCGGTGCCCGCAGCGAAACCGCCGGCCCATTTGATTTTCATACCCGTCGGATCGCGGAAATTGAACAAGCGTGATTGCATTGACCAGCGCGACCTCTTCGAACTGTTGAGGCCTGACTGGTGCAGTGTCAGGAAATCCATCAGGAACAGATCACCCGGCTTCGACAGCGGAGCGATCTGCTCATAGCTGTTGACCAGTTGTTCTTCGTTCTCAAGGATCAGAGCATAAGCGCCCGTCTTTTCTGGGTTCTTTGGATCCTTCGTGTGGACGCGAACCAGACCGCCTTTGTGTGACTTCGGGCACATGACAACCGGACCCATGTCTTCGGTCATCTCAGCCAAAGGTGCCCAGTACACGATGCCATCCATGCTGCGGAACTGAGCAGGATATTCCTGATGCCACGGAGCACGGAACTTGGCTTCATTTGGATTATCAATGCGAATGCCATAACCACCTGCTGCCACAGCGGGCATGTCCGTTCCACGAATCTGCTTAAGCAGGTCTTCGTGGACTTCACTGGCGACCAGTCGCATGAACGCCGGGATCTGCTTGACAGCGTCATAGATCTCCCCGCCGAACGATCGTCTGGCTTTGATCAACGCCTGATAGCCATCGTCGAAGGTCTCTGGAGCAAACGGAAGCTGTTCAATCGGCAGGTCGTATTTGGCGATGAGCAGTTTAATGAGCTGATAGATACCATATTGAATTGGCTTGATCTCTTTATCGAGGTTGTAAAAACCTTCGAGGTAGAGATACCCCTCTTCATGAAAGAAGTCGATTTGCTCCTGGGTGAGCGTCCGCTTGGCTGACTGAGTTTGGATATGCGGCTGCATGCGATCGGTCCTGAGAAGAGTTCACCACGAAGGCTCGAAGGGCTCAATGGAGCACAAAGAGGATGCGGGGTTAAGTGAATGGGATGTAGATGACTTTTCTATGCGACTTGGTGGTGAATCATGTGGTTTGAAGTTGGATCAACGGCCAGGCGTTGTCTTTGTCGGACAGACAGACAACGGGAAGTGGCCATTCGATCTGGAAGACGGGGTCGTTGTAGTGGTAGCCAGTGGACGATGTTGGATGAAACGATTCGCTCATCTGGTAAAAGACTTCTGCGTCATTTGTCAGAGTCTGAAACCCATGGGCGAGTCCTTTGCCAATTGCGAGCTGCCTGCCGTTGTCAGCGGAGAGTTCGAATGCGACCCACTGACAGTAAGTTGGTGACTCCGGTCGAACATCAACAATGACGTCATAGATCGCCCCCTTCGTGCAACGGACGAGCTTCGCTTCCGCATGAGGCTCCCGCTGCAAGTGCATACCACGCAGCGTGCCTCGCTTGTGATTGAACGAGACGTTGCATTGGCGAATCGTCGGATCGATGCCGTGCTCCCGAAAGGCCGCTTCACAGAACGTCCGGGCAAAAAAACCTCGCTCATCAGCCAGCCGGGTCGGCTCGATGACGAAGAGAGAATCGATTTTTGTTGGTTGGATGTTCAAGAGGTTTCACCACCAAGGGCGCGGAGGAGACAGGTAAAGGCAAGATCGAGTTACGCGACTTTCACCTCCGGCAGCGGGATGATGAACTTCCCTCCCAGTTCTCGATACGACTGTTGTTGACGCAGGATTTCATCGGCAAAGTTCCAGGTCAGCAGCAGAACATAATCCGGTTTGTCTTCGACGAGTTTCTCGGGAGCGAAGATCTTGAGCTTCGTGCCCGGCGTGTAGCGGCCTTGTTTGACCGTGCTGCGGTCAACGACATAGTCGAGTTCGTCGGCTCCGAGTCCGAAGTAGTTCAGGAGCGTACTACCCTTGGCGCTGGCACCGTAGACGGCGACCCGCTTGTTTTCCGACTTGAGCTGACGAACAAAGGTCGTTAGTTGCTGCTTGAGTTCAGCGACCTTGGAGACAAACGGGTGATAAGCCTGGAACGTCGAGACACGCCAGAGGGCTTCTTCATCGATCAGTTTCTGGACTGGAGCAGTTCGTTCCATATGCGAATTTGGATGAGCAATCTGTGCAGTGATTCGCAGCGTCCCGCCATGGATCGCGACCCGCTCTGCATCAACGATAATCAGCCCGTTTCGCAGGAAGAGTTCATCGAGAGCAGTCAACGAGAAGTAACACAGGTGTTCGTGATAAATCGTGTCAAACTCGACATGATCGATCAGATCTTTGACGTACGGAGCTTCGACGACGACAACGCCGTCATCCTTGAGTAACTCATGAAAGCCAGCGACAACGCCATTCAGATCCGGCACGTGAGCGAGCACATTATGAGCATGAATGACGTCCGCTTTCCGACCTTCATCAGCCAGAATGCTCGCGAGTTCGATGCCGAAGAATTCGCTGACCGTCTCGATCCCTTTGCCACGAGCGACGCGGGCGATGTTCTCCGCCGGCTCGACACCCAGGACCGGAATGCCGGCCTTGTGGTAGTTCTGCAGCAGGTAACCATCATTGCTCGCGACCTCGACGACGAGAGAATCGGCGTTCAACTTACGTGAGGCAATCAGCTTGCCCGTCAGTGTGCGTGCGTGTTCGAGCATCGTTTCAGAGAACGATGAGAAGTAGGCATAGTCGCGGAACATCTGCTCGGGAGGAACAGACTCCGTGATCTGCACCAGAGAGCACGATTCACACAGCGCCAGCTCGAGAGGGAACGTCGGCTCGGGCTGACCAAGTTGTGCATCGGTCAGCAGCGCGTTGGCCAGAGGCGTCTTCCCCAATGAGAGGATTTGCGTCAGGCCGACTTGGCCACATGACCGGCAGCTGGGCTGATCGGAAACGGAATCGTTGTGTGTGTGGCCGTAGGGACATGTGCCAGTGAAGGCTTCAAAAAGTGGCGGTACCATGCAATCGTCCTTGATAATCCTTCGGACAAGTCGAACAGGGGGGACCAACCTAAGACCTCACGGGCTTTGGCGGCGCTCAGGTACTGGTGAATAATTTCGTTGCTGGCCTGACCAAGAACGACCGGCGTGATATCAGTCCCGAGAGCAGCCTGGATCTTTTCGACCAGTTGCAGAACATCGAGCTGAATCTCGTTTGAAAAGTTGAAGGCGTGGCCTTTGAGTTCAGGCTTCTCAGCTAGCTTCTCCGCCAGCAGCATGTAAGCCGCGGCTCCGTCTTCGACATAGAAGTAATCACGAATGAATTTGCCATTCGAGCGGATGACCGGCGCTTCACCATTTAGTAGCGATCGCATCGTCCCGGGAATAATGCGGTTGAAATTCAGATCACCACCGCCATAGAAGTTGCCACAGCGAGTGACAACGACGGGCAGCGAATAGGTCTTGGCGTATGCCTGAGAGATCAGGTCTGCACACGACTTGCTGACATCGTATGGGTGCATCCCGACCAGAGGCGTCTCTTCGGTATAAGGGAGAACGTCGCAGTCGCCATAGGCTTTATCAGACGACGCAACGACGACTTCTCCAATCGTCGGCGTGCGACGACAGGCTTCCAGTAGGCTCCAGGTCCCCGCGATGTTCGATTGAAACGTCGAAACCGGGTTGCGGTTGGCGATCCCGACGATCGTCTGAGCCGCCAGGTGCATCACCGTCTTGATCTCGTACTCACCCATTGTCCGCTCAAGCAGCAGCTGATCGCACAAATCGCCGTTGACGATTCGGCAGTGCTTATCGAGCCCGGAACGATAGAATTCCGAGTGAGGGACCCAGTCACGCACCAGACAGACAACCGATGCGCCTGCTTCGACCAGACGCTTCACCAGCCAGCTTCCGACCAGTCCAGTCGCGCCAGTGACGAGTACATTGCGATCCTGCCAGAATTTATTGCTCATAAGAACTTTTCACCACAGAGGACACAGAGGAACACAGAGGCTCACAGAGCGTGATGTTCGATATGATTCAGTGGCTGATTCCTACTTCAAAGTTATTAGAATAAGTTTTAGTTACGTCTCGAACTCTTCTCTGTGAAACTCAGTGTTTCTCTGTGTCCTCTGTGGTGAACCTTCCGGGATCACTCCCAGGTCTTCCAGGGGGCTTTGCCTTGTTGCCAGAGTGTTTCGAGGTAAGTCTTGTCTCGCATTGTGTCCATGCACTGCCAGAAGCCATCGTGCTTGTAAGCAGCGAGTTGGCCATCCGCAGCGAGTTTTTCGAGAGCAGTTGCTTCGAGAGACTGCTGATCCGCGTGGAGGTAATCGAAGACACCAGGTTCAAAGACGAGAAACCCGCCGTTGATCCAGCCTTCACCAGCCTGTGGCTTCTCAGTAAATCGACTGATGCGGTCTCCTTCGAAGATCAAGCCACCGAAACGTGCGGGCGGACGGACAGCCGTAACGGTGGCGAGAAGGCCATGTGACTTGTGAAATTCATACAGCTTCTTGACGTCAACATCGCTGACCCCATCGCCGTACGTGACCATGAATGTGTCGTTGCCCAGCCACTGCTTGAGACGACGGATCCGCCCCCCGGTCAGCGTGTCTTTCCCCGTATCGATCGCATTGACTTTCCAGGCTTCATAAGGACGTTGATCGCGGTGAATTTCACCCGATGTGAAGTCGATCGACAGGTGGCCCGACAGAGAATACCAGTCGAGAAAATAGCGTTTGATGTATTCGCCCATATAGCCGAGGGCGAGGTAAAAGTCGTTATACCCGTGGTGAGTATAGTGTTTCATGATATGCCACAGGATGGGCATGCCGCCGATTTCGACCATCGGC
>SXPC01000135.1 GCA_005778225.1 Planctomyces sp.
CAACGGGCAGTCTTTTTCAAATGATTACGAACATAGCAAGCTTCTCGGAGAAGAGTTGCTGAGAACCTATTTCGAGCATCTGACTGTTTACCGACCATCGATTGTGATCGACCCATCCCTCAAACTGGCTAACCTGGGTGACCGCACAATTTATCAGGCGTATTCCGTCTATGAATACATTGCGAAGATGTTTGGTCGTCCCGCAAAAGGTGATCTGATTGCCGCTATCGGGATGTCAGGAAATGAGAGGAAGAACCTCGTCACAGCAGAATGGATTGCCTCGACGATCGCTCATATTCTGGCCGACGACACGTTTCATGGTCGGACTTTTCACCTGACCCATCGTCAGGGAACGACAATTCGTGAGATCGACGAAGCTTTTTGTCAGATCCTGGAAGAAAAGAATATCGGGCGACCCCGAAATGGGAATATGCCGTTGGAGAAAATCACTCAGAGTGCCATGAGTGAGCAGTTTATCAAAACCTTTGCGCCTTACTTCCGTGATGATCCGGTGTTCGATCAGACAAATGTGTTGGAAGCGTTCGACGGCGACATCGATCAACTCGCTCCTGATGTCGGTGTCGATTCATTGCGTCGACTGGTAGTTTCAGACTCCAAAACAACGCCAAACGCCCCAAAGCAGCTTCATCAAAGTGTCCGCGCTGCCGGTCAGTGGCTTGCATTCATTGATGAATGCCATGTCGAGAAATCCTCGGGACATCAACTGTCTGGATATCGAGTCGGTCTCATCTTGCATGGCCTGGGTGGTGGCGACTGGTTGATTGCTAAAGCAAAAGATGGTCGTCCGGTTGTCTCGGCAGGTGGGGCAGAATCAGCAGACGATGTTCTCTCGAGTTCATCGTTGGCCTGGGAAAACTGGTTGAGTACCGAACATCCCGTTGATGAGCTGATGCGATCAGGGCAGGCGATGTTCGAGCGACGTCAGACCGCTGATCATGATTATCAGCATGAGAAACTGCTGTGCGATTTGAGACGTCTATTTGTTGAACGATCTCATCAACTGGTTGAGTCGAAGGATCGCATTTAATTAAGAGTTCCGGCATGAGCAAGACGACGAAGCCATTGACTGACGAACTGGTGATCCTGGGGTTGGAGTGCCATCTCCCTGGAGCAGAAGATGTGCGCGCTTTTGAAAAGCTGCTTGTCAGCGGCAAGACAGCGTATGAAGAGCTTCCAGAAGATCGCGTTCAGGCAGACCGCCACTTCGATGAGCGGATGGGACAGCCCGGAAAGACTTACACGACGCTGGGTGGCCTTGTTGCAGAGAAGCCCTTTGATCTGAACTTCATGCGTCTGACTGACACCGATCTGGGAACTTATGACCCAGTTCACTTGAGGTTTTGTGAGACCGCGCTGCGCGCTTGGCGAAATTCTGGTTTGAACGAACAGGATTCTCTGCTGAGACAAGCCGGCGTCTATGTGGGGCATTCGGGTGCCACTCGTTACGCGGGTGATGTCTCGATGGCGACGATGGTCGTCGAAGGTCTGGAAATACTTCGTCAACTGCCTGCATTTCAAAGCCTCGATCAGAACTCGCAGCAGGCAGTGATCGAGCAGGTCTCCAACGATATTCGTTCGAAGCGACGGACGCGAAGTCAGTCTCAGCCGCGTCTGTATGATGGATACATCGCTGCCTCTCTCGCGGCTGGCCAGTTAGGACTTCAGGGGCCGAAGATCGTCGTTGATGCAGCGTGCGCGTCATCGCTGTACGCCTTGCAGCAGGCCGCTCTTGCGATCTGGGCGGGGCGAATCCCTGCTGCGATTGTGGGAGGTGCGACCAGTAACAGTGTCGATAATCTGATCCTGTTTTCGCAGTCCCAGGCATGTAGCCCCAAGGGATCTTATCCTTTCGACCAGCAGGCCAGTGGGCTTGTAAGCTCTGAAGGATACGCAGCGATCGTCGTCACGACTCGCAGCCTGGCAGAAAAACTCGGACGACCCGTACTTGCGGTGATCGAAGGAATCGGGACAGCCTCTGATGGCCGAGGCAAATCGTTGTGGGCACCACGCCAGGAAGGGCAGGTTCTTGCTATTTCGCGGGCCTACCCGCCATCTTCGCCGCTGGAGATCGATTACCTGGAAGGGCATGCGACCGGAACACAGCTCGGCGATGCGACCGAATTAGAATCGGTTTCGCAGTTACGAACAAATCGAAACGGTCCCCTGCTGATGGGGAGTGTGAAGTCCAATCTGGGACACACGCTGGAAACTGCGGGAATGGTCGGTCTGACAAAGATTATTCTCGCGATGACCTCGGGGACGATTCCTCCGACGGTCAATGTTCGTCAGCTGACGGATCGATTTGAATGGTCGAAGAAGACCGTTGAAATTGTCCGCACGCCGACACCATGGCCGCAAAAAACATCGACCGCGAAAGATAATGCGAAGCGCGGCGCTGTCAGTGCGTTTGGGATTGGCGGGTTGAATGCCCACGTCACAATCCGACAGGGAACAGCCAGTGATCCTCGTTCCAACTTCCCGGAGCGGAAGGCGTTTGAGCCGATCGCAATTGTAGGACGAGGTCTCGTTTTGCCCGGTGCGCTGAACATTCAGGAATTCTCAAAGGCGCTGAGTACTGATACCAGCTTTATTCGTCCGATGCCCGAGCATCGCTGGCGTGGACAAGCTGGGATTAGTAGTGGAACGAATCATCAGCCACATTATGTTCCCCACAACAAGGCGGGCTGGATCGAGAACTATCGCTTTGAAAGTCGCGACTTCCGCATTCCGCCCAAGCAGATTTCGCAGTCGAATCCCATTCAGATGATGCTGCTGGATGCCGTCCGACAGGCTTTGTCGGAGATGGGTGTTCAAGATCTCCCTTCTGTGAGCAAGGTCATCGATACCGTCACGACCGGTGTCGTGGTGGGAACCGTTTTCGGAGGCGAGTTCTCGAATCAGCTGCAGTTTGGACTGCGACTGCCCGAAGTTTGCGAGCGACTCTTCGCGTCTCTGGTGGCAAAGGGGTTCGATTCCCGTTCAGCTCAACAAATCTGTCAGCAGTTTCGAGATGCTTATTTGAAAGACCGTCCTGCACTGCTGGATGAGACCGGCAGTTTCACAGCGAGCACGCTTTCGTCCCGGATTGCGAAGTCGTTCGACTGCATGGGCGGAGCCTATTCGATCGATGCGGACGATCCCTCGGATCTTGCAGCATTGACCCTTGCCGTTGATTACCTGCAGGCCGGTTTGTGGTCGACGGCCATTGTCGGCACTGCACAGCGGTCTCTCGATCTGGCATCCTTTGAACAGCTGGATGCGAACGGACGACTGGTCCGCAGTGGAGACATCTCTGAAGTTCTGCAAGACGATCAATCGATCCTGCCGGGCGAAGGAGTGGTCGTTTTTGTACTTCAGAAGCTTTCCGAAGCGAAACGACGCGGTCTGAAAGTCTTTGGTGTGCTTGGAGTTCCGCCAGATACTCAACAAAGATTATCCCAACAGGATGACGCGGGACGCGGACTGGCCCGAAAATTCGGATATCTGGTTGGTTCCCAACAATTCGTACGACTTGCCGCTGAAACGTCAAAATGGGAGAAACAGGGCTCTTGGCGCGATCAAATTACCTCGGCTGATGTAAATTTGGTTGCAACAGCTCATGACAAAACGACATACTGCGTTACTTGTACAGATCCCCACCAGTTTGAGCGACGACCTGCCCAGACTGCCAAACCTTCCCCCATGTCAGCACCTGCCTCGAAACCACTTATGATTCAACCTGTGACTACCCCTGCCAAGAAACATGTCAAAGGAGCAGTCTTTCCACTGCGTTTGTCATCGACAACTTTGGACGGACTGACTCAATCTTTGCGTGCTGTTGTGGAAGCTGGTCGTCAGGCTGGATCGGAAACAGATTCGTCCTACGCGGGATTGAATTGGCGCTGTTCGATCACGGCTGCGTCTGATGATGAGCTGAAAAGCCGAGCCGGTCGATTGTTGCAAGAGATCGGTCGCGGCAAGACGGGGGGTGTTTTCGAATCGATCCAGGCGATCCTCTGGAATAAGACGTCCGCCGACAGCATTCGAATTGGCTGGGTTTATCCAGGCCAGGGCTCGTATTATGACCAGCCGCTGGGCTTTCTTGATCAGCCGATAGCCGAACAAATCATCGGACGAATTGACCGTGCCTGCCAGTCGATCGGCGCCAAGGCGATTGGACCAGTGTTACGAGGGGCAGAAGAATATCGCCCGCAAGATGTCTGGATGAACCAGTTGTGGGTTCTTGCTTCCAGCTTGATTTCATCGTCACTTCTCAAACAGGCCGGCTTAGCTCCGCATGCTGTTCTTGGTCACAGTTTTGGTGACTATGCGGCTCTTACCGCACATGGTGCCATCACGATCGAACAGGCTGTGCAACTCGTCAAATGGCGAACGGATGCCGTGACGATGCGAGTCACTCAGCGCGGGAAACTGGTTTCCGTTCGTGGGACTTTAGCAGAGGTTCAGCGCGCGATCGCAGAAGCGAATCTGCCTTGTCTCATTACTCATCAGAATGCTCCGAGCCAGACCGTCATTGCTGTTTCCAGCGATGACGCGGAACGTGTCGTCGGTGCCCTGATGGATCGACGTCTGGCGAGCCTGAGTCTGTCGATTCCGGTTCCCTATCACACTCCGTGGTTGAGTGATGCGCAAAGTTATCTTGCTCAGGTCATGAAGGGGACGAACCTTCGTCCGATAAGTTCTGCGTTTCTCTCGACGACCAGTTTGAAATACCTGTCTGAACCTGAAGATCTCAAGGGCAACCTGCTGGCTCAGCTGACGAGCCCGGTGCTTTATCAACCTGCCGTCGAACGCATGATGCGGGATGGCTGCGATGTTCTGATCGAAGTCGGTCCCAATAACGTCCTGTCTCGCATGAACCATGAGATCAGCGGCGGAAAAGCCCTCTGTGTCAGTGCTGATCTGCCTGGTGAAAGCTTCTCGTCACGTCTGGAATTCATCCAGGAAGTTCTCACGATCGCCGGATCTGAAGTCACGGTTGCGACTGCTCGGCCTGTTTCCGTGACAGCTGCTTCGACGCTCAAACCTCAGGCTCAGGTCCAGCCAAAATCGATTTCCAATGTCGAGGTGATTGATCTCCGACGTGGAGCACTTAGAGCTGCCAAAATCGATCCGCTCGCGAGCGAACGACTGCCGCATTCGAACGGCGTCTCTGCAAAACCTCCCTCTGCACCGCGGGTTGAAATTGAGGCAGAAGTTGTTCGAAGCGTCCAGAATGATGAGCCGAGCGCCGAACCAACGGTGACAGTCGATGCTGCTCAAATCGAGATGTATCTGAAAGCACTTCTCGTCGAGTTGACGGGCTATGAACCCTCTGTGATCGATCTGGATGCTGACCTTGAGGCTGACCTGGGTGTCGACAGCATCAAGAAAGCACAAGTCATCGGCGAAGCCGTCGAGTGCTACGGTATTACTATCAATGCAACCACGATGCGCCTGGATCAGTTCAAGACACTGGCAGACATCAAGACATTGATCGTCGAACATGCTCAGGTTGATGAGCCAGCCCCCGTCGCGACGTATGTCGTATCAGCAGCGACGGTTCACGAGCCGGGCGCTGTTCCAGAGTCATCCATTGTCGAATCGGATGCAACAGTCGCTTCTGCGACAAGCCCGCAGGCGATCGCAGATTTTCTGGTCACGCTGGTCGTGGATCAGACGGGTTACGAACGTGACCTGGTTGATCTGGATGCCGAACTTGAAGCCGACCTTGGAATCGACAGCATCAAGCAGGCACAGATCCTGGGCGAAGTTCAGCAGCACTATGAGATCTCAACCTTCCGTGCAGAACGGAGCACGCTGTCGCAGTTCAAAACCCTGCGGTCGATTCAGCAGTTTCTGCTCAATCAGATGAGCGGCGAAGAGATGGCTGTCGAGAAGACACACACCAGCACGCCAGTCTCTGTTGCCAAGCCTGAGACCAATGGTCACTCCGGAAAATCAAACGGCTCGATCTTTGATGTGTATGTGAATGGTCATTCTGATGACCAGATCGGGCGCATTGCGTACGAACATGGCTTCCGTAATCGCGAGCAGATCCAGAAGTCACTCCGAAACATGCTTCAACGTGGTGACCTTGCCTCAGCGGCGAATGGTCATACCGAAGAAGTTTCTATCGAAGTCAATTCACTGGCTCGTGGAGCAGGAGTTCCAGCCGAGAGTATTCAACTGGCTCGACGGTTCCTCCAGCGATCGCAGAACGAGACCTCACTCGAAAAAAAAAAGGCTGAGCTGACAGCCGAGAAATCGTCTGCCCCTTTCACCAGCGCCCCTCTTCTGCCAGACGATGCCATGCGTCTGGTGATGAGAACCGTGAAGGCACCACATCGGGCTGGCATGCCGACAGAGCCCACTTTTAACGGCCCTGCGCTTGTCCTCGGCGATAACGCGATTGCTCGCGAACTGATGACTCGATTGAAGTCACGCGGGGTAAATGCTCACCAGCTGCACAGTGTCCAATCGCGAGACGAACTCGAAGCCCGTCTCGATGGCATCTGGGCACGGGAATCAACACCTCACATTTTCATCACGAGTCCATGGGATCCTGCTTCATTTCGTGATTTCGCTCTGAACGCCTGGAAACAGCGTCGCTTCGAAGCTCTCGAAGTTCCTTACCGCACTTGTCAGCGCTGGATGACTTCGCAGCTCAAGGCAGGCACATTCGGCGAGTCATCGTTGATTCTCGTCACGAATGGTGGCGGTGACTTTGGCTTCTCCGGCAAGTCGATGGTCTCACCAGAGAGCGGACTTTCTGGTTTGATGAAAGCCATCGTCATCGAGTCGTGGATGCAGGGTGAACGCAGTACGCCCGTAAAGACGATTGATGTCAGTCCAGAAACGACAGCTGTGGATGCTGTGACAGCGATCTTCCAGGAACTGGCAGCTCCGTCTTATGAACCTGAGATCGCGATCTGCGGGAAAGAACGTTCGACGGCTCAGGCGTTTCATCGTCCATTGAATAATGAGAATCAAAGTCGTTCGACTCCGAAGATTACGCCGGGCAGTCACTGGGTTGTGACCGGCGGTGCCCGCGGGATCACGACGGTCGTTGCTCAGGAGATCGCACAGAAATATGGGATTGTGCTGCACTTGGTCGGCAAGTCACCTGCTCCTGCTCTGACAGAGAGTATTCGCTCGCGAGCTGTTGAGAATCGAGCAGCCCTCAAGCGTCAGGTCATCTTTGAAGCCAATAGTCGCGGTCAGAATGGGATCGAGACATGGCGCAATCTCGAGAAAGCCATCGAGATTGACCAGTCACTGGCCCGCTTTGCAGACATCGGGATCAAAGCGTTTTATCACAGTGCTGATGTTTCGGATGCGTCCGAAATGTCGAACGTCTTGAATACGATCCGACACCAGCATGGCGCGATCGAAGGTGTTCTCCATGGAGCCGGTATCGGTCAGGATGCCCGCTTTGATCTCAAGCGACCAGACAAAGTCGATCAATGCCTCAAGGCAAAGATTGACGGCTGCATCAACCTGATGTCGCTGACGATGAATGATCCTCTCAAGTGGATCATCACATTCGGCTCAATCAGCGGACGCTTTGGCGCGAATGGCCATACGGATTATTCACTGGCCAATGAATCGATGGCCAAGCTGGTCGACCGATATCGCACTGTTCGCCCTGAGGTTGCCTCGGTCAACTTCCACTGGCATGCCTGGGGTGATATCGGCATGGCGACGAAGCCGGAAACCAAGCTCGCTCTCGAGATGATCGATATCGAGTTCATGCCCGCCCGAATAGGGCTGATGCACTTGATGAACGAACTGGCTTACGGCGGCGATGAGCCGGAAGTCCTCATCACGGATCGTAAGTACTATCGCAAGTTCTTCCATCGGGATCGCGCTCTGACGACAGCCGTCAATGCGTTGCCATTACTCGATCCGGATGGCACTCGCCAGACTGCCGACGAAGTGATGTCGCTAGCGCTGAATCCTAAGAACGAGCGATTCCTCAGCCAGCACCGAGTTCAAGGAACCGCGACGCTGCCATTCGTTGTGGCGATGGAACTGATGGCCGAGGCTGTGCGGGCGAAGACCAATCAGGACGTCGTGGAATTGAAAGATATCGCCGCTGTTCAGGCAGTGAAATTCCCGGCTGACTTGCCGAGAACGGTTTCTTTGAAAGTCCAAGAACACGGTGACGCCAGTTACTGCGAATTAACGGCGGATGTGGTGCGCCGCGATGGACAGGTCGTCAGTCGCGATAAGACCTTCTTCCGAGGAACGTACGTCACAGGGCAGACCTCTGCTCAGACATCTCGGTTTGAAGTGCCAAACGCCCGCGAAATTCAGAATTGGCAGGACGTCGTTTACCATGAAGATCCAAACAGCGCGATTTTCCATGGCGATAGCTTGCGATGCCTGCGTCGGATTTCGATCGATGGAGACGAACTGATTGGCGAGATCTCAGCGAATTCACCATCCCATTTGGCTGGCGAAAATCGTCCGACAGTGAATTGGACAATCGCTCCATCGGTGGTCGATGCCTGTCTTTATGCCGCTGCGATGCTTGCAGGGCGTCGCTTTGAAAAACTGAGTCTCCCCTCTCGCTTTGATCGAATTCTGATTGGGCGACTCCCAGATCCGGGTGAAATCTGTTATGTCACTTGTCGTGTGACGGGTGAGACGAGCAGTGGTGCAGTGATGACTGTGATTCTGACTGGTCAGAATGGTGACATGCTCTGGATAGCAGAGGGATATCATCTGGCATGGTTAGGGCAGGGCGAGTCGATCGCGTTGGCATCGAGCAAGATGTAAGGCGTTTGTTGGCATGTTTCATAGTCCTGTTGCATTCACACCTCCGATTCCCCCTGAAGGCTACTACAGCCCTCAGCAGTTCGAGGCAGAATGCGCGCACGTCTTTGCAGACAGTTGGCATCTGGCTGGAACGATCGATCAACTCGAAAAGCCTGGCGACTATATCTCTTTGAAGATTATGGACGTGCCCGTTGTCGTCCGGAACTTCAGTGGCGAACTGATCGCATTGCGAAACGTCTGTGCTCACCGTCATGCTCAGCTGGTGTGTACGGCCTCTGGTCACAGTGAAACACTGAAGTGTCCTTACCATGGCTGGGAATATGGTCCCGATGGTCTGACACGAAAAATCCCGGCTGCGAAGAACTTTCCACAATTCAATCGTAAGCAGTACTGCCTCGATAAGTTTGCCGTCGAGACCTGTGGGCAACTCGTTTTTGTTCGTCTGACATCGAGTGGGCTTTCTCTACGAGACTGGATGGGCGAGCGATTCGACATGATCGCTGAATGGTTCAACCTGGAACGGTGGAGCCATGCGATGACGCTTAACTTCGAGTATCCATGCAACTGGAAGATTCCAATCGAAGCATCTCTCGAGAGTTATCACATCCCAAGCGTCCATTCAAAAACATTCGCGGAAGACCCCGGCGAACCAAACAGCGATCACTTCTTCCACAAAACCGGTACCTCAATGCAGACTGTTTTCGAGGGAGGACGCATCGTTGATCGATTGCTCGTTTTCTGGGAGAGAATCATCTTTTGGATGATGGGTGTCCGACACACCATCGGCTATCAGCATCACCACATCTTTCCGAATCTGCTGGTCTCGCACACGGCGTCGTTAACGATCGCGCAGGTAATCTTGCCGGAGTCGCCGACGACTTCTCGCGGGATCGTGATTCAGGTCGGACGTCGTGCCGAACGGACTAACGCTGTCGCGTTGGCGGCGTCGTGGTGGTGGAAAACTTTTTCGACCTGGCTGACGAAGCCGATTCTTAATGAAGACATTGGCATTTACCCTGCAGTTCAGGCGGGTGTCCATGCTGCAAAACGCTCGGGTATTCTAGGGCGGTGTGAAGAGCGGCTTTATGCTTCGCAGCGTTACATTACGCAACGAATTAACGGCGTGGCGCATCAGTCAACGATGATAGACGACATCGCAAAACTTCAGGAAGAACAACGACCGGCGACGAACGAAGTCTCGCTGGCACATCACGAGAATGTTTGAAGACAAACAATGATTGACCTCAGCGGAAAAACAGCAATTGTCACCGGGGCATCCCGAGGGATCGGTCGCGCCTGCGCCATTCGACTGGCAGGTCTCGGCGCGACGGTGGTCGTGAACTATTTGAATTCGACGGAAGGCGCCTCCTCGACCGTTTCGACGATTCAGCAGAACGGCGGGAACGCGATCGCGATTCGCGCCGATGTGTCCTCACGAGACGATATCGTCGGGCTCGTGGACTACACGCATGATCGCTTTGGCTCTGTCGATATTGTGATCAGCAACGCAGCCGCCGGGGGATTCAAGCCGACCAGCGAAGTGACCACGTTGAATTTTCAAAGCGTCATGCAGCACAATACACTGCCTCTGCTGTGGCTGGCGCAAGCCGTCTCGGCCAAGCCCCACGGCGAAGGCGTTATTAAATTCACCGCAATTTCCAGTCACGGCTCTCAGCGGATCGTGCCAAACTACGGCGCGATCGGGATCAGCAAAGCAGCGATTGAAGCGCTCGTGCGACAACTCTCGTACGAACTTGGTCCTAAGGGGATGAACTTCAACACGGTTCTTTCTGGCATGGTCGAGACGCAGGCGGTTGCTTCGATGCCAGACATGGCAAACATTTTGAAGTCCGCCCAGGAATTGATGCTGGTGAAACGTCAGCAGCTTCGACCTGAGGATATCGCGGACGTGGTCGCGTTTCTTTCAAGCCCATCGAGCGACATGATTCAAGGGCAGGTCATCGTCGTCGACGGAGGCGTCATGAATCGAGTCTGACAGAAAACAGGGCGAGAAGAATGAGTCGAAAGCGGGCGGATGAAAGTGAATCACGATGTCTGGCATGATTAATCAAGAAGAACTGGTCGAAGAGATGGCAGAGCCGACTGCCGACGATCGACCTCATGTCTCACCCGGACGGTGGACTGTCTTCGAACGCTTTATTATGCACAACGATGGGCCATCAACGCCCATGGTCTTCCGAGTTCTGATGCGGTTCAATGGTCCATGCGAACGTGACCTGTTGAGCCTGGCCTATCGGACGGCGGCGGTTCGTCAGCCGATGTTCCATGCGCTTCTCGAATCCACCGGGCAGTGGCGAGATGTGGAATGCTGCCCTCGTTTGAATTGGGCTGAGTCGCGACTGAGTGAAAAGGAACTGGTCGCGTTACCGATTCAAATGATTGAGATCTCCCGTGAGATCGGTTTGAGGACAACCGCCTATGCCGATGCGGTTGGCATCCTCATTCATCTCGACTTCCATCACGCCTGCTGCGACGGCCAGGGGGCACGTCAGTTTATCGCCGAGTGGTTCGGTATTTACGACCAGCTCGTGAACAAGGAAACCGTCGAACTCTCACGCCTTGAGTTCGAGAAATTCACACAACGTCATCTTTATCGCAAAATCGCACAGCCCGTCGGTTTCTGGGAGGGGATGCGAAACCTGTATGTCACCCTGGCAGGCAAGTCGGCCCGAATTCCAGAGAAGAACGCACAAGCGGATCATCGCATCGTTATCGAACGCCCGCTCGACACCGCGACAACCAAAGCCCTGCGTGCGAAATTGAAAGAACAGGGCTGTACGATCAATGACCTTTGTCTGGCAGTTTCGATGATGGCATTTCAGGAAGTGTTTCCCAAGGTCGCAAAAGGTCGAAAAATTACGGTCCTCAATCCTGTCGACTTACGTTACCCATCTGATCTGAAGATGCCGGCATGTAACCGTCTCGGCATTGCGTTTCTTCGTCGTAAGGTTCGGGCGCGAACGACATTTTGCAGCCTGTTGGCATCACTTCGAGATGAGATGCAGTACGTGAAGCGGAAATATGTGGGTGCCGAGTTCCTCCACGGCCTTCAGGCGGTCTCGGAAAAGGACTGGTCGTGGCGACTGATCATCGATCGAGAGTGGTTCACGCCAAGTGTGCAGTTTACTTGCCTGGGCGACACCACGCGGGCGAATCGTTACAAGTTCCGTGAAGACGATGGTTCGTTGCTCATGGGCGAGATGAAGCTGGAACGAATCTCTGGGATCGCCCCGATCGCACGCGGGATTCCGATCAGCATTGCGGCCTGTGAAACAAAAAACTGCATTTCGATGACGTTTCAATCGCATACGCGTTATGTGACTGGCGAAGAGTCACTTGCCTATGCAAAGGCGTTCATGGACCTTCTGGTCAAAGGTCTGGAGTCGTAACCTGAATCAGGTTGTTTCAAGAGGGGACGAGATGTCCTGATTTTCGATGTTTGGATCGAGATCGGGATCATAGCCGTAGATATCAAAGGCGAACTTGAGTTTCTCGTAGAGGAATCTCTTGCGGGCAGGATCCATCTGGAACTTGTTTTTCTTGTAACCCTTCAGCTTCGGAAGCATTGGTTCGAGCTTCTGCATGACTGGTGTGCTGTCACCGAGGTTCAGCTGTTTGTAAATCTGCTCGATGTAAATTTCCGGATCTTGTTCGAAGTCCTCATAACGAACTTCAAACAGATTTCCTTCGGGGATCAGAGCTTTGTCTTTTTCGTACGTGGTGATGGTCTCGACATACAGATCCAGCGCATCACGCTCGATGTAATCGAAGTTTGTCTTGCCGAAGTCGTTGAGAGGATAGAGCACTTCACGCAGGTGGATACTGGAAGTGACGCATCGATAGGGGTTGCGGTAAATGTAAACGAACTTGGCGTTTGGGAAGAGCTCGAGGAGAATTTCGACTTTGGGCGTGTGGCCTGGTGATTTCAGAATGACAGGCTTGTTTTTATACAGGTAGGTAATCTTCTTCATGAAGTAGACGATCGTCTCTTTCCACTTCTTACGTTCTGCAGGAGTCGCGTCTTTCATGGTAATGAAGCGCTCGAAAGATGATCGATCTCCGTTTTGCCACGCCAGCAGCATGTAACAGGAGATGAGCGAAAGGTTGATGATCGCGAATTCATCTTCCTGCGGGATATCCCAGCCGGCTTCCATGTTGTCCATCGGACGGGTGTCGGGAAGCAGCCATTCGGTGCAGTAGGTGAGAGTTTTTTCTGTCGTCAGAAAGTGAGTCGGAAACAGACACTGATACATGTTGGGAAAGCAGAAACGATCATCCAGAGTCATCAGGTTGTGAAGTAGGGTCGTACCGCTGCGCCAGTGCCCCAGGATGAAGATAGGATCGGCAAGCTGGGTGTTTTCGACGCCCTTCCCGTGACGGATTCTCTCGATCATGGACCAGAACGAGTTGCTCGCGCAGATCAGAAACAGAGATGCTAAACGCGGGTATTTGGTGTAGTGAATGGCAGGCTTCAGCTTTAGAAAGTCCAGCAATGTGCTAAAGTTCATCCCGTGCCACAGAGTGAAGCCGTTTTGCGAAGTACTCTTTTTTTTGCTGGGGGCAGCTTCCATCGATCTCTTACCAGTTTCAGGTTACGTTAGGACGGAAGGCGTTTCGCTTCCGGGTGCAAGCTAATGAACAGCTTCTGATGCCTTGGTCATTACTTCGACGATTTCAGGCTTTCGTCTGTTTGGGAATTGGGGGAATCGGATGATTTCACCAATTCCACCGCCTTAAACGTAGTGTGTTGAATGTTTAACGCGCAAAATCAAAGTGACTTGCACGCATGTGTCCGCTGAAAGACACTGTTCAGCAAAGCACATACCGCGTTTGGGGAACGAATCATAGCACATGTCTCAGTTTATGTCCTACCGAGGAATTACAATTGAGGATACGTATGCAGAAGCATTTAGCATGCGTGGCACACGTCTAGTGATTACCGCCGCCAGCCGAAAATGGGTCGGGCACGCCGTTGACCAATTGACGGGCTATGGAACCAGCGTGATTGCCTGCGATGCAGAAGTCGGCCTTGAAACCTGGCTGAATGAGAAGGAAACGCCAGATGGGCGGATGGGAGCCAGTGTGCTACTGTTTGGATTTGGGAAAGATGGATTGCAAAAAGCCGTTCTAAAACGGGTCGGCCAGTGTATTTTGACATGTGCAACGACGGCTTGTTTTAATGGCGTTGCAGACGGAGAGGCTGGCAAAGACATCGAAATTGGCAAACAACTGCGATACTTTGGCGATGGGTTCCAGATCTCCAAGAAACTTGATGATCGGCGGCTTTGGCGAATTCCCGTTATGGATGGAGAATTCCTTTGTGATGCGATGGCAGGCACATTTTCCGGGATCGGTGGGGGAAACCTCATGCTGGCTGGCAAAGAGCCTCAACAGTGCTTAGAAGCCTGTGAGGCCGCCGTCGACGCGATTCAAGAATGTCCTGGCGTGATGACTCCGTTTCCTGGCGGGATCGTCCGAAGTGGCAGTAAAGTCGGCTCACGTTATCCAACACTCAAAGCCAGCACGAACGACGCCTTTTGCCCGACACTCAAAACGATGGTCAAATCGCAGCTTCCCGCGGATGCCAACTGCTGTTACGAGATTGTCATCGATGGAGTGGACTACGCTTCCATTCAGCAGGCCATGAAAGCCGGCTTACACGCTGCGATCGATCATGGCGGAATCCAGTTTGTCTCAGCGGGCAACTATGGCGGGAAACTGGGACCTCATCACTTCCGCCTTGTGGATCTGCTGGATGAAACACCGAATTGAACCTCTTCCGTTACCGGGAGGGAAGGGGCGAGAGAGATATGAACGAACAACATGATTCCACTTCAAGATTGACAATTGCTGGCTGCTGGCTGATCAGCCTGGTGTCATTGACGCTGCTCAGTGTGCGACTTTTCGATACGCCGGTTCTGATGAGCGCGAATGATCGCTCACGCTGGTGTACTGTCTGGTCAGTTGTTGAAAAGGGAACCTTTACCATCGATGAGATCCGGTCCAAGCCAGGATGGGATACGATCGACAAGGTTTATCATGAAGGTCACTACTATTCGTCGAAGCCCCCCTTTCTGGCGTTGCTGACGATTCCTGTTTACTGGGTTCTCAAACAGACGCTTGGCTTGAACCTGCTTGCTGATCCCCAACTGACGGGGCATATCGTCCTCCTTCTGATCAATTTGATTCCGCTCGCCTTCGGTTACTGGGTCTGGGCGCTCCTGCTGAAGCGTCTTGGATTGAAGGACGTACCGCTATTGCTGATGCAGACGGTTTTCTGCTTTGGCACTTTGATCCTGCCGTATGCGACGACATTGAATAACCACCTGCCAGGGGCGTTATCACTACTTTTCTCGCTTTATTTCTTTTTGCGAACTCAGCCCGGACAATCGAGTCTGATTGATTTGGCGTGGTGCGGCTTCTGGGCGGGAATGACATTCGCCTTCGAACTGCCCGCCGCCAGTTTTGTCGTCCTTATGGGGCTGTTGCTATTGAAGGACGATTTCAAGAAGACGCTGATGGCGTATGCGCCAGCCGGGTTCCTCGTCGTGGCAGCGTTTCTCGTGTCGAACGCTATGGTCACAGGGAGTATCAAACCCTTTTATAGTTACTATGGCACGGAGAAGTACCTCCACGAGGTCGCTGGTATTCCCAGCTACTGGGCTGATCCCAAAGGCGTCGACAAAGCACCTGATTCGCTCGCTGTCTACTTTCTGCATTGCACGATCGGCCATCATGGGATCTTCTCGCTGACGCCATTCTGGTTACTGCTGTTTCCTGCGTTTGTCAGCATGCGACGTTGGACCCAGACGCGTCAGCAACAAGTCGGCCTCATGGCGATCGTGATCTCGCTGGTTGTGTTTGGTTTCTACATGACGAAAACAGAACACTACAACTTCGGCGGCGTCACGGTGGCGTTGCGATGGATGGTCTGGCTGATCCCGCTGTGGCTGGTCACGATTGCCGGTTGGATGAAGCATCGTCCGTTCAGGCAGACGAAGATGATTGTCTGTCTGGTTCTGTTGGTCCCTTCAATCATCTCTGCCTGGACACCCTGGATTGGGCCCTGGCGTCATCCCTGGCTGTTTCAGGTCATGGATAAGGCTCGCCTCATTGATCAGTATCGAGATGATGTCAAACCGTTCGCCAAGCCCCTCAAAACCTGGTTCACGACGCTCCCCAAGAACGACCATCAGCTTCCTTACTGGGCTGTTTACCGTTCTGTCGACACCCAAGGTCATCTGATGACGATGCGTCTTGAAGTGACGTCTGTCAAAGAGGGAACTGTTGAACTGACTCGAACAATCGACGGTCAGCAGCCATTGTCGTTTACCCTCTCCAGGGCTGCCTTCGAGAATGGCGACGCGATTTCGAAGCAGTTGATCACGAACCCGTCCCCCGAAGCGTTGGAGTTTGTGCGTGGTTTCGTTGCGAAGGAAACAGAGGACCTTACCTATCGCCCTGGTTTTGATCGCTATTTGAAACTTCCGTTTCAAAATGACTACCTTCGCTGCCAGCGTTCTGCCGCGAATACGCGATTGAAGCTGCCAGAATCTGGAATCTGGGTCGGTTCGAGCTGCGACCTCTGGCTGAACGAAACTGTTCCCTTTGGAACCGCTCAGTTTGCGACGACCTTGACGGATTTCTCGACCGGGGAGACGATGTCACGACGCCTCTGGAGCATGCTCGATCATAGCGGCCTGCATCAATCCGACCTGAAGTCGGAGCGTTAGAAGTTTTGCCATGTTAGATCTCTCGGCTGCGATTCGTCATATCGATGCTGCATTGCAAAAGCCTGCCCATGGCGATGCGCTGCCACTCGTCGGTGTCAGCGGTATCGGCGGCAGTGGGAAAGGCTATGTTGCGAGCCTGTTGCAGCGAGAACTGGTCTCGCGTGGCGTGAAGGTCGCGTTGCTTCATGGGGATGATTGGCTCAGCCTCCCGGAAGTCAAATACCGCGATGAAGAACCCGCTCGTCATTATTACGAACATGCTCTTCGCGAACGAGAGATGTTCGATACGTTCGTCCTACCACTCGTGAAGGCGGGGCGAGTCGACCTTACGTATGAGGCCTACCTCGAACGGACACGGAGCTACATCGAAAAACGGGTCGAGATTTCCAACGTCGATGTCGTCATCCTCGAAGGGATATTGCTGTTTCGGCGACCCTACGCCGATGAATTCGATGTCAAAATCTGGGTCGAATGCCCTTTTGGTATCGCACTGGATCGTGCATTGCATCGCAATCAGGAAGACCTCGACATTGAAGCCGTGACGAGAAAATACCAGCGGATCTACCATCCCGCACAACGCATTCATCTGACGGAGGATGATCCGATTGGACGTGCGGATGTCGTCATCGTCAATGATGCAAAAGTCGGGTGAGCCAAAACAAAAAGGGCACAGACAAAAATGTCTGTGCCCTTTGATTTCAATCGACTCAGGAGCAGTCGTTAATAGCCAGCGGGAAGTTTCATGCCGAGGACCTTCAGCAGGAAGGCGTACTCGTCAGCGACTTCTTCGATGATCATTTTGGTCGGCTTACCGGAACCGTGACCGGCTCGCGTTTCGATGCGGATGAGGACAGGTTCCTTACCAGCTTGACACTCCTGCAAACGAGCAGCGAACTTGAAGCTGTGCCCTGGCACGACCCGGTCATCCGTATCTGCCGTCGTCACCATTGTCGCAGGATACTCAGTTCCTGGCTTCAGATTGTGGTAAGGCGAGTACTTGTAGATGATTGGGAAGTGGGCTTCGGTTTCGGAAGAGCCGAACTCGTCGACCCAGTAACGACCAGCTGTGAACTGGTGGAAACGCAGCATATCCATGACGCCGACGGCTGGCAGGGCTGCGCCCCACAGGTCAGGTCGTTGTGTCATGACGGCCCCGACGAGCAAGCCACCGTTACTGCCACCCTGAATGGCGAGCTTCTTGTTGGTCGTGTACTTGTTGGCGATCAACCATTCCCCGGCGGCGATGAAATCGTCGAAGACGTTCTGCTTCTTCTCGATCATCCCACCCTCATGCCAAGACTGGCCGTATTCCCCACCACCACGCAGGTTCGCGAGGGCAAAGACGCCCCCCATTTTCATCCATCCCGCCCGGCTGACCGAGAACGATGGAGTCAGCGAGATGTTGAACCCGCCGTAAGCGTAAAGCAGCGTCGGGTTATTGCCATCGAGTTTGACGTCTTTATGGTGAGCAATGAACATCGGCACTTTCGTACCGTCTTTGCTCGTATAGAAAACCTGCTTGAGAATATAGTCTTCGGTTTTGAAATCGACATTTGACCGTCGTAGCAGGCTCGATTCCCCCGTCAGCATGTCGTAGCGATAGATGCTCGGCGGGATGACATAGTTGGAGAACGAGTAGAATGTTTCTGTCTCGACTCGTTTGCCACCGAAGCCACTGGCGGTTCCCATACCGGGCAGTTCGACTTCACGGACAAACTTGCCGGTCATGTCGTACATGCGAATGCGGGTATGAGCATCCTTCAACTGGCTAACGACGAACATGTTCGCAACGAGGCCAACAGACGCAATCGGTTCTTCGCCTTCTGGCAGAACTTCCTGGTAGTTTTCCTTGGCAGGCTTGTTGATGTCGATCGCGATGATGCGTTTGTTAGGTGCGTTCAGATCGGTCTTGAAGTAGAACGTCTCACCTTCGTTGCCGATGAATGAGTACTCATTTTCAAACTCGGTGATGAGTTCCAGCGGCATGCCGAACGGCTCTGCGAGGTCTTTGTAGAAGACGCGATAACGATCAGCCGTCCCCTTCCAGACTGTGATGATCAAATAGCGACCATCTTCAGAAACCGTCAGTTCATAACCCCACTCCGGCTGATCTGGACGATGGAAGACGAGGACATCGTCAGCTTGCGACGTTCCAACGCGGTGATAGTAGATCTTCTGGCCAAGGTTCAGACTTTGAAACGCTTCGCCTTGCGCGGGCTCATCGAAGCGGGCGTAGAAGAACCCTTTGTTGTCCTGAGTCCAGGTGACGGAACTGAACTTGATCCACTTCAGTTCGTCTTCCAGCAGCTTGCGGGACTCGACTTCCATGACCTTCCAGGTCCGCCAGTCAGACCCGGCATCCTGAATCGAATAGGCGAGGTACTTGCCGTTGTCAGAAAAGACGATATCAGACAGAGCAATCGTGCCGTCTTCCGACCACCCGTTCGGATCAACGACAACAACCGGATCGGCATTGAGGTTATCAATCTCGAAAAGCACCGACTGATTCTGCAGACCGTCGTTGCGGAAGTAGTAATACTTCGTGCCCGCTTTGAAAGGGGACGAAAACTTCTCGTAGTTCCACAGCTTGGTCAGCTTTTCGCGAATGGTATCGCGTTCGGGAATCTGATCGAGGTAGTCGAAGGTGACTTTGTTCTCGGCTTCGACCCACTCCGCGACTCGCTTGGATTCGCGGACATCTTCTTCGAGCCAGCGGTAAGGATCGGAAACCTTCGTTCCGAAGTATTCATCGACCTGATCGACTTTGGGAATCTCCGGGTAGACGATCGCCTTGTTTTCCTGAGCTTGCAGGTATTCGATCGGACTGGAGACCAACATAATTCCTCCGACTAGACAGACGAGCAGACGCACGAATGCTCGGGAGGTGATGCGAGGGAATCGGGCGTTTCGCTCGCATTTCAGGGGGGTGATGGTGAGCACCGTGACGGTCGAATCAACCATTGATATCCTCAGCTCCTCAGATTAGGCCAGTGTACAATTGAGCTTTCCAGGGAAGAGCGCGCATCCCGTGATAAGCTTTACCGGTCAGTCTCGTTTTAGCATCCCTGCGCCCGGCCTTGCAACCGGCTTACGCAATTTGCGCGGGTTATCCGCAGTGTAACGAAGAATTTCCGCAAGACGCCTGAACGAGTTACGTCGACTAGGTGTCGAAAAAGAACGAGTGGCACCGTTGCCAGTTTTGCGGGATTCGCTATCCTGAACGACTTGCGACGAATCACTGACATCGCGTCGTGATATGTCGTTCCGGAGAGGTGGCAGAGCGGCCGATTGTGCAGCACTGGAAATGCTGTGTCTCGCAAGGGACCGGGGGTTCGAATCCCCCCCTCTCCGCTTGGTTTTGCTTGAACGTCGTAAACCGATAAATCGGTTGTGCTTGCGGCGGATGATTCGAGTCAACGGAGGTCGCTGTCCTCAATTTGTCCTTCTTGGACGGGAATCTTAAAACGAGAGTCATGTTGAAGTCCTTTCGTTATGACTTTGAAACGGAAACGGAATTAGAAATAGTTGGAATGCTGGTCAAAAGAGACGGAAGGCGATTGATCAACTGCAGTTCCTTTTCATCATCACGGTGAAAATAGATCTCCGCAGTAGAACGATCCGAGTGTCCCATCCATGCATTGGTAACGTGCTGCGGAACGTCAGAATACACACAAGTTGATTTGAAGTAGTGGCGTAGTGAGTGGATGGTAAATCCTTTGTTTTTCAGACCAGCTGGTAGTCCGCAGGCTTTGACAGCACGCTGAAATGCTTCATTCAGCTTTTTGGGCACGATCCAGCGTTGCCCCTCCGGAAATTGACTGGAGGCGGGTGACGTGAAAAACCAATCGCGGCCTCGCTTGTGCTTGCGAAAGAGCAATAGGAGTTCCTTGTGAATCGGGACGCGTCGAGATTCGCGCGTCTTTGTTTCCAGGCCCTCACGCGATTCGATCTCAAACCATCCAGTTTCCAAATTTACGTCATTTGGTTGAAGCCGTTGCAGTTCCCCAATTCTCAACCCGGCATGGGCCAAGGTTAGGACGACCAGTTGATGATGGCGCGGTAGTGTCTTGACGATTTGGACTAGCTGTTCGTGCCTGAGAGGCGTTCGTTTTACGAGGGGCGGTTTGGTAATCCGAACTTTGATCAACGGGCTCTTCGAAAGATAGCTGCGCGACTCGCACCACGTCAGAAACTGTTTGATTACAACGGACTCGTGATACATGGTCTTGGCTGCAACCTTTGAAGTGCGATCGCTTCTGTAGGCATCAAAGGTTGAAGCTTTGATTTCAGACAGGCGAAGGATCTTCTTTTGCTTGCAGAATGCCGTTAATGAATTCAATTCTCCCAAATAACGTTGTATAGAACTCTTGGCACGACTCTCAGTCCTTAACCAACTGATGTAAAGTACGACCGCTTCCGCGACCGAGAGGTCGATCGTTTGATTGGACTCGCCATTCACCAAACCGTAGTCAATCTTGATCGCCTTTTCTTTGGCGACTTTGAGATTTTTGGTGGATAGCGATACACGCTTCTGCTTGCCGTTTTCATAGAACTCGGCATAGTAATTTTGCCCGCGTTGGCAGACAGTGACGCGGGCTCCCACTTTGAGTCTAAACTTGGTCATTTTCTTTGGGCTTTCTTTTTAAACGAGTGATTAACGAGTTCGATTAGCTTCTCGCGATGGAAGATGTAGTGCTTGCCCTGTTTTTTGCAGGCACCTTCGAACTCTCCGCGGGCGATGCGCAGGTAAAGTGTCTTGGGGCTGACTCGCAGCAACTCTGCTGCTTCTGGAGTTTTCAGCAGGTACGGTTCGTCCTCAGCGGACATTCGAACATGATGTGTCATTTTTGTGCTCCCTTAAGCAATGGTGGGGCACAGGCTATTTGAGATCTCAGAATTTGTCGGGGGCGCATTTTTGCGCAACGGAAATTTCAGCAATTCGGGTCAAAGCGCAGAAAATGTTGGCGGGAGGCAAGCGTCCCGCAGCTAATGGAAGACGCTGCGAAAGCGACTGGTTCCATCAAAACACGAAACATGAAGCCTTCGACAATAGCCGAGAATTAACGCACCGCATCTAAGTAATTATGGTGCAAATTGGAGCAAAATTTAGCTAAGCTGCTCTCGGGCAGAATCAATTCAGGCGAGTCAACGTGTTCCCTTCAGACTTCTACTCGTTCCTCTTCTCATTTGTGACATCTTGTTTGACAGTCGTTTAATCTGTTCTTCCGACAGGTGACAAAAGCTAGCAATCAGCGAATTTCGCCTGGAGATGAAATCACTAGGACGCTTTAGCGTTGGATAACGAAAATCTAAGACTCGTTTCCAATGGTGAATTCGCAGGAAATTGATGTAGGTTTGAACGTGATTGTGATCATCAATTCCATCGGCTTCGGAGCGGGCTCGATGATTGCGATAGATCCGGCCACGGGAGTGAGGAGCAACCGAACTGAGCGAAAAGGCAGTTGGGAGTTCTGAGTTAGCCTGCAGCGATTCATAGATCGCGTTTCGATCCTCTTCAGGCGCCAAAGCCACCGGATCGAGAATGGCCAAATGCCACATCAAGACCTCTTGGACTCGCCATTTACTAGCAAACGTCTGAAACTGTCTGACGAAGCTTTCAGGCGGAGTTGCAAATGCTCGCAAGCCGCGGACAGCAAGAGGAAAGAGGGGACGAGTGTTCGCGGGAAGTTCGGTCCACGCATCCCGAAGGGAATTCATTTCATTCAAGAAATCCTGATTGACAATGAACCTTCCGCTGGCCGCCAAATGTCCTTCAGAGAGTTTTGTGGCCAGATCTTCTCCGCGTTTTGCTTTCTGGATGTCCTCATTTGTCCATTCGAGCCGCTCAAATTCTTCAGAGCGATCGCGATTTGTGTATGGGATAATCTTCAGAGGATGAGCCACATATTCCCACGACGAAGAATGTCCGAGAGTGATCTTTGTGGCAAACTTTTCAGCATGATCTCGCTCATGCTGTAGATCAGATTCGGTGATACCCTTGTAGAGAAAGCGAAGTCGGTCAGCCGTGTCGGGATCTTGCAAATAATAACAGATTCCATCGGGATGCTCCGCACATCTCGCAGAGAACCAGTCGGTGGCATCCGTTTGCGCAGAACCGATGCGGAAATATCTTGAACTGGCCCAAAGGCGCGCCTTGGCTTTCATGGAAACTTGCATGATACGACCTCTAAAGTAGCTGCATCGAGCTATTTGTTCGACTTATAGCGAGAGGTAGCAAAAGCGTAAACAGGAACTTTGGCAGGCGTTACTTGAATGAGAGGGGATTCGAACCCCGAAGGTGAATTCTGCAATCACCCAAATGGAAAGGACTTACCAAAACCGTCTCTTATCAACTCAGTAAATAATCAGCACTTGCTTTGCTCTGATTGTCATGGATTGGCATTAAACGATCCCCAATTGAAACGCCTCATCAACCTTTGGCCGGAATTGCAAGAGCATCACAAACTGGCGATCTTAGCCCTTGCCTCAATCCATCCAGCAGTGGCCGAGCCCACTCGGATTGTCAGCTCTCCTCATCTCCGCGGTCAGTCCTTGGGAGAATAGCTACGCGGAGAGAATCCACTCGAAGCTGGAGGATTGGTTCCTGGATCGTGAGACCCTCGAAGGACTCACATACCCACCGATTATGCAAGGAACGAAGCATCTGCCGTAATTGGCGACAGAGCCTGACGAAGTTTTGACAGTGGATCATGACAAAGTCGTCGTTAGATCATACGTTGGTGGATTAGCGAGGTCGTTCGAGCGAAAAGCGGCTTAGTCGATTTAGGGTCCGCCAGCAATTCGAAGAATTGTTCGGCAAATTTTGAACTCGGATCGAGGTTGAAAAGCTGCTTAAAGCCACTTCGATTCAATAATCGTCGCGGCGCTGCACTAGACGCCTGTTCTCGATCTAAGCTTTGAAAGGTGAGAAAATAAATGAAAAACTCCACCCCGCCACGACTTTACTGCGGTCACTACACTTGGACCGCACGCGTCGTTTCGCCAGAGACGAGCACCTGCATTTACTCTCTTGTATACTAAATTTATTTGGCGACAACTGTCATTGGCTTCCATGGATTGATGTGAAAAAGCAGCGGCGTGAGATTTTTGTTGTTGTAAACATGCTTTGATATGTGTAAACATACTTGTCACCTGTACGTATTCAATCCTACGTCACATCTCTTATTCCCAGTCATCGAAACGTACTTTTCTTTTGCAATACGCATTTGCCAATGCAAATCTCGGCTGCATCGGACTGTGAAAATGAAAATCTCGGCCCTATCGAAGCCCATTTTCCATGATACGCGAGCTAGGGCTTCATTGGCTTTGGCGGACATTTATTTACAATCACTCGCGATAGCTTTGGCCTTCTGCTCGTTTGCCGGATGCGAAAATCATATTCCTCAATCCGGATTCGATCGTGTTCGGACCACAGTACAGCGGCAAGGACAGGATGAGGTTTGGACGGCATACCAACCCTATCTAATAGTGAAAAAAGGGGCTAACGAGAATATATCTCATACCTTCTCTGTAAAGAATGAGAGTAACCAAACACTTGAAATAATTGAGTCGGCTCGAACATGCGGCTGCGTGGATTATCGTTTGAATGGAAGCACATTTGCTCCAGGTGAATCCCTGTTAGTAACAGTTTCGTCAAGTATAACGGGGGCTAAAAGCGACACTTCAGGATGTAACATCATAGCAAAGTGCGGAGATACACAAAAACAACTAACATTTCTGCAATCGATTACGGCCTTCTCTGACCTATCTTTCGAAAACGGGAAAACACATCTAGTGTTGTCGGAATTCTCTGCTGGTAAACTGATTTCGAGTAGAATTGCGAAAAAATATCTAATGCACGACGAAAAAGCCGAGCCTTTATCACTAGTGAAATTAACAGCCGATGACATAACGGTAACAATTGATGAGACAGCCGAACGAAGAAGTGTCGGAGAGGGAATAGATTGTATCGACTACAAAGTCACATTTGCCCGCACGGCGCCAGCGGTATCATCGGGTTCTAGTCTGTTGCATCTCTCGGATGGGACCTCCCAGCTAGAGGCCACTTTAGCATGGAATTCACCCAGCTTGTTACGTGTCGAGACGGTTGTGTGCGCGGAGGGTAAAGCTGAATTGCTCCTAACCTCCGCGAAAAACACTGCCTTTGTAGTGGAAGCAGTACAATACCGTGATAGCAATGATGAGATACGGCCATTGATCTATACTATGTTGCCGTCGCTCGAGCGGAATAGCGAAACTCTTGCACTGACGCTGCCGTCCTCTTTAACTGCAGCATTTCCAGTTCAAATAGTCTGTAACTTAAGCCATGACAATGGGCATAGTCAGCCCTTAGTCATTAGACACATGATTATTAACAAGTAACCACCCGATATTTGCGACAAACCACGTTTGACAAAATAAGCTTCC
>SXPC01000136.1 GCA_005778225.1 Planctomyces sp.
CCCAGCATCATCGGACCGACGAGGCAGCCCCTCGTCGTGAACACTGTTCTTCAGCGGTGGAACCAGAAAACAGCAGCCAGTGCCAAGGACGCCCTCAACAGCCTCCGCTCCGATGTGACCACCTACCATGCAAGCAGTCGCCCAACCAAAACCTCCGAACTGGATTTTTCAAACACCATGCCTCAACCAACAAGCTGTATGCTGACCCACATCGTTTATTTCCGCTGCCGCCCCCTTGTATCTTCAACCATTCTCCATGACGATGCAGAAAGCCGATCCCCTCTCATTCATCGAGACGCCCCCATGACAACGACGTCACCGAGCCCACCCCAAAATGGACATCGACTGCTAGCCTGGTCGATGCTCATCATTCTTCCTCTGATCATCTCTGCCATTCCCGCCTGCGTTCTTTTTACGCCTGTGCATCCTCTCTTGTCACTGGCTTGTGGGCTATTGGCTCCGGCTGCGTGCGTTTTCCTGTCTTCGCTGATCGCTCTCGGGAAACTCACGTTCCGCCAGGGAGCAATCATTTTTCTCGGCACGGTGCTTGCCCCGGCCTTCACCCTATTGCTGGCAGCGATCATTCCCTCTTCACTCTATCGACTGATACCAATCCAGTACGGCAGGGGCAGCGTGATGTTCGATTTCATCTTCGCATCATTGACGATGTGGCTGTTCATTGCGTGCCTGTTCGTGCTCGCCTTTCGTCGACGGCTTCCGACTGTCTTTATCCCTGCGATCGGGATCTCGGCTGTCATCGCGCCGGCGCTAGCCTGCATGCTGGTTCTGACTCCCGACGGATTTGCCATCCCGCGAGATCCAACATTCGAGCGCGCGGTCATTTTCTACTCAATCTTCTCATTTCCAGCGATCGTCCTCGGCATCCTCCTCTTTCTCTACGCTAACGTCATCCGAAACGACCAGTTTCCCGAACTGATGTACCTGCCAGATGAGGGGCCATCTCCGACACCTTGATACTGCCATGTGTCGACGACCGAACCCGCCGTCACTCCGGCCTGTCATTCCCACCTGCCCAGCGTGACTCCTTTCGCCGCCACGGCTTCCTCGTTTTCTCTGGCCCTGCTAGAATCCCCGTTTTGGCGATTCAAACCAATTCCCCCTGCAAAGGATTCGATCTGTGCGCTGGAGCAAGACATTCATCCCGACTCTCAAGGAAGTTCCCTCGGATGCTGAGATTCCCAGCCACCAGCTGATGCTCCGTGCAGGGCTCATTCGACAGGTCATGGCCGGCGTTTACACGTACCTCCCGCTCGGCCTCCGCGCGCTGCAGAAAGCGCAAGCCATCATCCGCGAAGAGATGGAAAAAGCAGACGCTGTCGAAATCCAGATGCCTTCCCTGACTCCTCAGGAGCTTTACCACCGCACGAACCGCATCGAAGCGTTCGGCAATATCCTGATGAAGTTCGAGATCACGCGACGTGATTCCCGTGTTCCGCTGGCGCTCGGGCCAACGCACGAGGAAGTCGTCACCGACCTGATCGCGCGTCACATCACCAGCTACCGCCAGCTACCGCTGATCGTCTATCAGATGACCACAAAGTTCCGCAACGAAGAACGCCCACGCTTCGGCGTCCTGCGAACCAGTGAATTCCTGATGAAAGACGCCTACAGTTTCGGCACAAGTCTGGAACAGCTCAACGAAGCCTACCAGAAGATGTACGACGCCTACTGTCGCATCTTCACCCGCTGCGGGCTCGAGTATCTTCCGGTCGAAGCCGAGTCCGGGCCCATCGGCGGCGACGGATCCCACGAGTTCATGATCCCGGCTGGCAACGGGGAAGACAAAATCGTCTACTGCAAAGCCTCTGGCTACGCCGCCAACCTCGAACGCGCGGAGACGGGTCGCAAGTCTCCCGAGATCAAGACCGCCGACGGGGCAGGGGAGCTCAAGAAAGTTTCCACCCCCAACGTTTCCAGCATCGAAGCTGTCGCCAAGTTCCTGAAAGTCCAGCCGACACAAGTCGTCAAAACCTTAATCTACGTCGCAGACGGCACTCCTGTCGCTGTTCTGGTACGTGGCGATCATGAAGCCAACGAAGGCAAGATCCGTCGCGCTCTCGGTGCGTCTGCCGTGGAACTGGCCGATGTCAAGACGATCGAAAAGGTCACCGGAGCCCCTGTTGGCTTCGCGGGCCCCGTCGGCCTGACCGCTCGCGTCATTGCGGACCACGATGTTCCCTCCATCAAAGACGCGGTTGTCGGCGGCAACGAAGCGGACATGCACTACACAGGCGTCAATGTCGGTCGAGACTATCAGCTTGAAACAACCTACGACCTCCGCAATGCGGTTGCGGGCGATCCCTGTCCGAAGTCCGGCGAGCCGATGGAGTTCGTCCACGGTATCGAAGTCGGCCACGTCTTCAAGTTGGGAACGAAATACTCCAAAGCATTGGATGCCCTCTTCGTCGACGAGAACGAACAGCGTCACCCGATGATCATGGGCTGCTACGGCATCGGCGTAAACCGCATCATCGCCGGTCTGGCTGAAACTCGTTATGACGAAAAGGGCTTGATCTGGCCGATGACGGTCGCCCCTTATGAAGTCCTGCTCGTTCCCCTGAACATCGGGGATGCGGACACAATGCAGCTGGCGGAGAAGGTTTACGCAGAACTCCGATCGCAGGGCGTAGATGTGCTGATGGATGACCGAGACGCCCGTCCAGGCTTCAAGCTCAACGATGCGGACCTGATCGGTATCCCCCTCCGTGTCGTCATTGGAGGAAAAGGGCTCAAGGAAGGGATTGTGGAATGCAAACTGCGGACAGCAGCGGAACCGGAGAAGGTTCCGGTCGCACAAGCAGTGGCTCATGTCCTCAAGAAAATTGCTCAGGAAAAAGGCAAGCTTGCTGCGTAGAATGACAAAGATATTGGCATATGCCGTGAGGGGTTGAGAAAATGTCTGAATCGCAAACAACGCGTGAATTGCTCGAATCGACACATGATTTTCCGTGCCAGTATGTGATCAAGGCGATCGGGAAAACAGAAAACGATTTTCAATTTCGCGTTGTGACTGCGGTTCGGGAAGCCCTCGCCTGGGACTTCGATCCGCCCTGCGAGACTCGGGAAACAGCGGGTGGAAAGCACATTTCGGTCACCTTTGACCTCCGTATGCAGAGCGCAGATGAAGTGCTGAAAACTTATAGTGAACTTATGAAAACCGAAGGTTTGGTTGTGCTGCTTTAGCTGGTAAAATTGCGGATCAAATGCAGCAAGAGATATTGGTACGTCGCAACTTTTGAGTTCTTCCCGCACATTCACAAAAAATTCTGGTACAGTACTTGCCTTACCAGTTGCTCACCGCCATTCTGACGGTACCGCTGACCGTGTTTCTCTCGGTCGGTTCCTGCCTCCATCGGCCCAAGCTACGGGCTCCCGCCTAGATATTATCGAGAAGGATCTATTTCCATGCGAGCTCTGAACGAAGACTTTGTCGAAATCAACGAGTGGCAAACAGCAATCGGTATCGAGCACACCCCCGGAAGTCGCACGAATCATGTGGTTGCACTGTTGATTGGAATTCTGCTGGTGAACGTGGGCTACTTCATGGCGTTTCACGACGTGAATACCTTCCTGAAGATGTTCAACTAAAACGCGAGCAACAAGAAAACCAGCCGAAGCGTGAGGCTCCGGCTGGTCGGTTATCGGCGGCGTCTGTGAAGTCAGTCAGGGTGTCGGATAGCCGCCGATGCATACTTTTCATTGTGCAGCGGCGAGTGCTGCCTCGAACTATTGGAAAAACGGGCTATTGGTTCCCTGCGCTGAAGCAGGGATCGCGTTGACCGGTCTGTTGTTGCTGACTGTCGGCCAGCCGTATTGAGTAGGGCGTGGTTGAGCAGGCATTTGGTAGACTGGTGCAGGTTGTTGGTAAACAGGGTATTGCTGCGTCTGGTAAACAGGTCTAAAGGGTTGCTGGTAGACAGGGGCCGTCTGGACAGGACGGTAGCCTGCAGGGAAGCATCCGACGCCAGGGATACAGGTCTGGTTTTGTTGTTGGATCGGGTTGTAATAGGCGGGTTGTTGCATTTGTGGTGGGCAGGCACCGCCAGGGCAGTTCTGAGGGGCGTATCGGACTGGGGTTGGGCAGACTCCGCCGGGGCATGATTGCTGTTGTGGGGCAAAGATGTTGGGCAGGCCGAGGAAGGCAGTCTTGGTTTCGGCGGCTTGTGAAGTTGAAGTCAGGCCACCAATCAGAGCGACTCCGAGAGCTGAGTTGAGGAGGAGGGTTTTCATAGTGAGATTCCTTCTTGGGAATAGTCTGTTTGAGAAGTCTCGCATCACAAATGGTTGCGAGTATGAGTCATGATGATATGCACGAGTCGTGCCAAAAGTATTCAGGGTGTCATTAAATTGTAAGAAAAGATCGATAGTGTAATCGTAGTGATGTCAAAGCACATGAATTGCAGTTGTTTTGAGATGTGTACTGTCATCTTATAGTTGGTCCGCGGTGATCAAAGTGTTGCATTTATTGCATGGGTTGCAAAGTTGACAAAGTAAAAATTGCTATTGACCGGAAAATACCGGCGTTAAAGTCAGCGGCAACTTCCCATCTCACCAAATGTCAAGAGCAAAATACATTTGGCACGGCTCGTGCAATATGTCCTCACCATGACCTGACACGTGTCGGTCATACATCAGGAGATGAGCCTCAGACGTCAGCAGAAACTCAAACCGGAACCTTGAGAGCTGATAGACGAGTATCAAAGTGAAATCAGAAGGATCGCCAGGAGGTGCCCCATGTTCTTCAATATGAATCAAAACGGAACTCAGAAACTTAATAACAAAAAACAAGCCAACAATTGGATCAAGGTCCTGGCTGCCAGCGTGATCATGATGACAAGTGTCATGACTGTCTCTGCAGGAGATGTTCCTAGTCCATTCGCTTGTGTCTGCGAAAGCATGACCGGCGGCGTCGCTGCTCATAACAGTGGGCTGGTTCAAACAGCCAAGGTCGACAACGAAACTCAAATGAAACTGACTTACCGCTACAGCAACCCTGAGCTGGTCAGTTTCACCAGCGGAATCACATGGGCTCAGTCGGTCAATCTGTATAAAGAGACTGCTCAGATGATCGATTCACGCCACGTGAATCCTGTTGACTATAAAACCCGTACCAACCAAGGCATCGACAACCTGATCGCTGCTCTGGGCAACCAGGCGTTTCTCCAGACGTCTCGCTCACGAGTCGATCAGGCCAAAATGGCTCGACTGGTTCAACAACTCGAAGGTGTCAAAGCCACTTTTGAAGCCAAGAACGCTGATGATGCCCTGCGAGTGATGAACTGGGCTGGATACGCCTTTCAAAGCGAACTGGGCAGTAACCCTGTCATTGTCGCAATGGAATTCATCAACGGGACTCTGGATTCACTCGACCCATATTCTTCACTGGTCCCTACCGACCGAAACGGTGGTCCTCGCGTGGAAGCTAACCCTAATCAGGTGGCTGCCGGGAACGTCGTCGGGATTGGTGTTGAACTGAAAGCCGAAGAAGCTGGTGCCCGGATTGAACGTGTCTATCAAGGTGGCGGTGCCGAAGCTGCTGGTGTCAAACGTGGCGACCTGGTTGTCGCTGCGGGTGGACAACCCCTGGCTGGCAAGACTTTGGATGACATGGCCAACCTGATCAAAGGTGCCAACGGTTCTCAGGTTCTTCTGTCCCTCAAACGTGGCGAATCGAATCCATTCGTTGTCAACATTGTCCGTAAGCTAATCGAGATCAAATCGGTTTCAGAAGTTCGCATGATGGAAGATGGTGTTGGCTATGTCCGCATCGACAAGTTCGCTGAAGATACCTCTTCTCTGCTTGATCAGGCCCTGTGGACCCTGCACAAACAAGGAATGACATCTCTGGTGATCGACCTTCGCGGTAACCCAGGTGGTCTTCTGACCTCTGCTATCTCACTGTCTGACAAGTTCCTGCCTTCTGGAACGATCGTCTCAACCAAAGGCCGTACTTCGGCTGACAACACCCTGGAATCTGCTGTCTATGCTCAAACCTGGAAAACTCCCCTTGTTGTTCTTGTCGACCGTAACTCTGCTTCAGCGAGCGAAATCTTTGCTGCTGCGATTCAAGACAACAAACGTGGTGTGATCGTCGGCGAAAAGAGCTATGGCAAAGGAACGGTTCAAACTCACTTTCCTCTTCAGACTGTCAACGGCCAACTGAAACTGACCACTGCCAAGTTCTACTCTCCTTCGGGACGCGAAATGGCTGGTCAAGGCGTGACTCCTGATATCAAGGTGAACATTGACCGCAACGACTACACCTCAACTGACCTGGTTCTGACCGCTGCGATGACGGCCTTCCGTAACTCAGCTCCTCAGAACATGGTGACCCTCCGATAATTTTGAAGCACCTTTGATTGTCTCCTGATGGTTCCAAGAAACGGCGTGCAGCGAAAGCTGGACGCCGTTTTCTTTTGTGGGGAGTCAAAAGATCCAGATTCAACGCAAAGGCGCGAAGACGCAAAGGAAGTCCAAGGGGGTAAAAAAGAGCAGGGGGAGAGACGGCGAAATGTGAAAGGGGATTGGTGCAAGGGGATTTAGTAGGAAAATGTCTCATAGGATGTTGTTGGTGGGAGAATTGTAGGGAATCGTCTTTTCTTGGGTAAATTTTACATACTGCGCAGCTTACCTGAGGGCTGCAGGGTTCCTGAATCGTTGGTTACTCGTTGTATCTCCTTATTTGAAAATGATTTGTGTTTTTGTATTTGTGTTAGTATGGGTAACGTGTGGTGTTTTGGTGGAGTGGGAAGAGACATTGACCTAATCGGCACAATGGGTAGAATTCGAAAAGTTTGATGGCTGGAGACTTGACGGGATTATCGGACCTGATCTCGCCCTCAAGCGATCTGTCGACACAAAGGACGGTTTCGCCTTCCTTTTGATACTTAAAAGCGTTCAACCTGCAGGGAAGTTTGCGGGTTTGTTCAAAGGATGGAGCTTTTTATGAAAACGGTTTTCACCACTGGCGAAGCCGCAAAGATTTGCAAGGTGAGTCAGCAGACGATCATTCGCTGCTTCGACTCGGGACAACTGAAGGGTTTCCGTGTTCCCGGATCTCGGTTCCGACGGATTCCGCGAGATGTCCTTTATAAGTTCATGAAAGACAACCAGATTCCGACCGATGCCCTGGAATCGGGTAAGCGCAAGGCGCTGATCGTCGATGACGATGTCGAACTGGTGGAACTGATGAAAGATGTGCTCGAGCGGGACGGACGATTCGAAGTCCGCTCGGCCAACAATGGCTTCGACGCCGGTATGATGGTCCGCGAATATCAACCTGATGTTCTGGTCCTCGACTTCATGCTGCCGGATATTAACGGCAAGGAAGTCTGTACCCGCGTTCGCAGCGACTCCAGCCTGGATGATGTCAAGATTTTGTGCATCTCGGGGATGGTGGAACAAGAACAGATTGAAGAACTCAAGAAGTCTGGTGCCAACGACTTTTTGCAGAAGCCATTCGACCTGGAGACTCTGGTCGATCGTATCTGCAAGCTGGTTGGGATCGAGTCGCCGACTGCGGCTTAGAGTGAGTTCTCGATCGATACAAATCATGAAAACCCTTCGAATACGTTCGGAGGGTTTTCTTTTTGGATAGCCGACGATTTGCGATGCGATCCAACCGGGAAGGCAGAAGCGAACCACGGATAAACACGGATGGACACAGATAAGAGATGAAGAACATCTTCCTCTTTTCTCTGCGTCTATCTGCGGTTGAAATGTTTTTTCTTATCCGTGTGTCTTCGTGTTTATCCGTGGTTCGGTTTTGTCTGAACTGATTCGGTGCTGGTAGTGATGAGATGACTATGAGTGATGAATTAAAGTCTGTTGTGATTGATCCGGCGAAGTTGGCGGCGATGGGGGAACTGGCTGGCGGGGCGGGGCATGAGATTAATAATCCGCTCGCGGTGATTTTAGGGAAGGCTCAGTTGCTGATGCGCGAGGAGGTCGATCCTCGTCGGAAGGCGGATCTGCAGGCGATTGCGGGGCAGGCGCTGCGGATCAAACAGATGATCGGCGATCTGATGTTGTTCGCGAAGCCTCCTGTGCCGTTGAAGAAGAAGTTTGATGCAGGCAGCGCGGTGGAAGCGGTCGTCAAAAAGCTGAGAGCGGAGTTTGAGGCCTCTGCAGTCGAACTGGAAACGGAAACCGCGGAGGGGGTCACGTTGAACGCGGATCAGACGCAGTTTGAGATTGTCGTCGCCGAGCTATTGCGGAATGCGATGGGGGCGTGTGTGTTGAAAGAAGGTGGCGAGAAGAGTGTGCAATTAGGGCTGTTCTCGGAAGAAGGGCAAGTTCGTCTCGTTGTTGAGGACAAAGGGGTTGGGTTCAGTGAGAAGGATCGAGTGCATGCGTTTGACCCGTTTTATTCGGGCCGGGCGGCAGGGCGGGGATTGGGGTTTGGGTTGTGTAAGTGCTGGCGGATTGTGGAAGGGCATGGGGGGACAATTGGGATTGAAGCGGGTGAGGGGGTGACGCGGGTGGTTGTTTCTTTCTAGGACTGGACGCAGAGCAAAAAGATCCAGATTCAACGCAAAGTCGCGACGTTGCAAAGGGGGAAAATGTGGTGATCCTTCGCTGCAAAATCTTCGTATACTCCATCTGATCATGCATTATCAGGGGAGACGGGATGTTGAAGGCAGTACGGTGTCAGTGTCCGCAGTGTCGGAAGATGTTGGCGATTTCTCGGCGGGAGAAGTTGGGGACGCATGTGATTTGTCCGGGGTGTGAGCATGAGATTCTGCTCGAGGAATATGTGCCTCCTAAAGTTGACGCGGTCGAGGAAGATGAGGAAGGTTCGTTGCTGCCGGAGGTTGTTTCGAGTGCTGCGACGGAGAGTGTGGGAGGAAGCATTGCTGGAGTGAAGGTGCCGGAGGTGACGGCGGTTTTGTCGGGGAAGAAGAAGCGTCGTCGGAAGGTGACGGCGGTTGTGGAGATTGATGAGGAACAGCAGGATCTGCGGCCGGTGATCTGGACGGCGGTGAAGGCGGCGGGGATCGGGGCTGGCTTGATGCTCTTTTTCGATTTCATGACCGGGTTTGGTTATGGGTGGGGAACGCTTCTGGGGAGCGGGCTGACGTTCATGAAGAGTTCGATGGGGTTCCGTCCGATGCTCTCGCTGTTGATCTTCAGCATGAGCGGGATCATTGTCGGGCTGAGCGTCGGGTTGTTTGTGCGGAGGCAGCAGAATGAGAAGTCGACCAAGAAGGCTCAGAATGTGGCGGGGATTGTGACGTTTGCGACACTGGCGGTCCTTCATCAAGTTGTTTACGTCGCTGTGATGGCGATATTCATGTATCCTGCCGTTTCGACGATGGTGATTCCGGATGAAGATGTGATTGCGTCTATCGCGGATGGGATGATGGCCAAGGATCAGCAGCCACAGGTCGATCGGTTGATGGGGAATGCAGCCGAGTATTATCCCGAGGAGTATTGGAAACGGGCTGAAGCCGAGTGGCAGGGTTTGGGGAAAGACGAGAAAGAGAAACTGCGAGCGGACGAGCGAGGGACTCGTCGCAGCCTGGTCGTCTGGACTGGAGTCTATGCGGTGATCAATCCGGTTTACTGGACGCTGTGGATCGGGCCGTGGGAGGTGTGTTGGATGTTTTTTGCGTCGGTGACGGGGTGGTTTTTTGCGCGGGAGGAGATGGCGATTTGACGGAATCCAGAGTCAGCGCAAAGACGCGATGACGCAATGGTTCGCAAAGTCTGTCGACTAATTTGCGACATGTGATGGCAGAGGATCACTCAACCTTGTGCTTCGCCTTGTTTTGCTGATACCGGTCCCAGAGTTTGCCGAAGGTTTGGGAGCTGTCCCAGTAGAGTTTGTTGACGTCTTCAATGGAGTCGGCGGTGACGCGGAAGTAGCAGATCGCCATTTCGTCGGTGGAGTTGTCGCCCCAGTCGACCGGTTTGGGGGGTGAGTTGAAGTTCAGCGGGTTGTCCGTGGAGTTGTCGAACCAGCAGTCGAGGATGAGCTTTGTGCCGGCGGGGAGGCGGATCGGTTCCTGGTAGACGTATTCGGTCTGCCAGTAAAAGTCGTAACGGGGGACATGAATTAGTGGGACCTCATCGCCATCGGGAAGGATGGCGTAGCATTTGGCGGCTTTGCCGAGGAGGTGCATGTGAGGGTTGTTGTTGAGGAGGGTGGTGTCGACGGGGAGGATGTATTCGGCGCGGTGGTGATGGTGATTGGCGCCGGCGGGGATGTCGAGATCGACGTTGGCGACCATGATTTCGCAGACGAGCTGGTGGGCTGTCGGTGGGGCGAAGTAGATAGCCAGGCGTGAGACGTCTTTGACGGGGCGGCCGACGGGGTGATAGTGGATCTGCATGACGACGTCGGAGTTTTTCCAGAGTGGTCGTCCCATATGAGCCGGGAGCCGGGAGGGCATGCGGCCTGGGCCCCAGCTGCCGAGGGAGCCTTTGGAGGGGAAGCCGGTGACGCCGAGGCTACTGTAGCCCGGAGAAGGGTCGGCTGCGTCGAGCTTGCGGGCGTTGCCCTCGGTATCGATGAAGAAGCCGCCGTGGTGGACGACTTCGACGGCGCCCGGCTGAAACTCGATCGCGGATACGAGGCGGTCCTGCAGGAGGCCGGTCGGGAGGATGAAGTGTTGATAGATGTCGGGGCCGTCCGCGGGGACTTCGAAGGGTTCGGGCATTTCGAGGATGAGGTCGGGTGTGCCGAGTTGCCAGCCGTCGCGGAACTTGGGAGGGCTGGGGCCGGTGGATGGGTCGCCTTGAGGCATGCCGGCGGTGATCCAGTCTTTGATGAGATCGCGTTCTTCGTCGGAGAGGAATTGTTCGTTTTTGAAGTGGCCGTAGTTCGGGGCGGCGTGCCAGGGGGGCATCAGTTTCTTCTCGACGGCGAAGTCGATCTGGTCAGCATGCCGTTTGGCGTCTTCGTACGTGAGAAGAGAGAAGGGGGCGACTTGGCCGGGGCGGTGACAGTTGGCGCATTCGCGGTAGAGGATGGCGGCGATGGCACCGTGATAGGTGACGGAGGAATCGCTTCGACTAGGGGGTTGTGCGATGCGGCAGCCGACGGCTTTGTTGTGCGACGTGGTGATGGGGAAGCCGAGGGCGAGCGATTCCAGCACGTCGGAGAGGTCATTCGTGGTCGGTGCGAGACGTTTTCTCCCGATGCTGGCGTAGAGGTCATCGATGCGGCCGGAGTAGGCGATGCTGTTGTTTGAATCGATGACGACGGCTTGAGGGGTGATCGTCGCGCCCCATCGCTGGGCGAGTTCGTTGTTGTGATCGCAGAGGATCGGGAAGCTGATGTTGAACTGGCGGCGGTGTTGCTCGATCTCTTCCGGAGTCGCGATGACATCAGAGACGATGCCGATGAACTTGATGCCGTAACTCGCGTAGCTCGTACTCAGCTGGTTCAGCAGGGGGGTGTAGTAATTGCTGATGGGGCAGTGGAGGGAGAGGAAGAGGTAAACAGTGGAGGATGACTGCGCGGTTGTTGGTTCAACGGACCAGGGGACATTGTTGGTCGTGGGGACGTAAGGAACGAATGTCTGAGCGGGTTGCGGCTCGACGTGACGGGAGCGCGTCGCGGAATAGACGACCCAGGCGGGGAGTAAAAGCGCAATGAGAATGAGCAGCCGAACCACGGACTTTCCTCCTTGAAATGGTGATCCGAGGAGGGAAATCTATGGGAAAGGGGGTGTGGGAGGCAAGAGGAGGTGTGCAAGCAGTCGCCTACCAAGCACATACCGAGAACCACTTTGGATTCATGCACGTAGGAAATATGAGTAAACTTGAGAGACGACTACTGCTTAGCAGATTGTAGGCGAGGCTGAATTTCGCAGAGCCGTGCTTGTCAGCGGACTCACCATGAAAGCTGATATGAAGAGAGGCTTCAGGTACTATTTTTACTTAGTCAGTCGAATTTATTGTCGTCCTTGGAAATCCACTCTCAAAACCATAGTTGATGTCGTAAAAGAGTCGATCTTCAATAGCATTTTGAACAAGATCAAATTCACTATTCTGATACGACTCAAAAGAGCCTCTGATAATTTCGTACTTGTCGTTCTTGGCAGAAGCTCGCCCCTTTTTAGATTGTCGAAGTAAATCCCATGCTTCTGGAAAAGTTACGAGAAAATAACTGCACAGACTTTCGCACAATCCATGATCATTGATCGACTTGGCGGGAAACGCGACGTTGACGTCGAATAGCACTGAATTGGCCACATTTAGCTGCAATGCTTTTGTTGAAGTGTATGCAATACCATCGTAGATCTCTTGCTCTCGAACCCATTCTAACAGCAATTGTGAAAGTGAATACTCCGGCTTGAATGGGTCATTGGGATGTAAGACTTTTATCATAGTAACAATGATGAGAGGCCAGACCTTCATTATTCGCTTAACATCATCGAGAAAATCAACAAAAAGGCGGCTGTCTTTATTTGCAAGCAACCGACGAAATCTTTGAATTGGATTTCGAAGATCTAGTAGCTTTAGCGACTTGCCTGGGCGGATCGCAAAACCTGAACAACGTAAGCGATGAAGTGGAGGCGAGTTTACTTCCTTCCAGCAAGTGTAAAGCGATCCAGACAAGTATAAGCAAGGCAAGCCTGGAATGCTGAACCTATAGCTTGTGACCTTTGTTCGTTCTTGAAAGCGTATATGGAAAATGTCTCCCTTTGATTCAAAATGTTCATCTGATACCCGGACGCGAAAAAGGATGTCTTCGAGATTTGCAGATGTCAGATCAAAGGTGCTAGACAGATTGTTTTCAATCATCTCCGCAAGAAGTTGATAGGCTGCCCCTGGACGTCCTTCCAAGTAGAAAGTCTGTGACTCAAGCAAGTCATGACAAATATCGTCGATACGGTACAAGGTGGAGTCAATGTCGCCGAATTCGTTCAAAAAAGTAGATTGAAGTTTCTTGGCCCATGTTTTGTATTGATTTAATTGACTGCTAACAAAATGAATATAGTTCTCACCCACTCTTCGTTTTAGTGGTGGATTGGATATTTCATCAAGAAGTAAAATCAATTCATTCATTGTGTCTCTTTTTCTACCAACTCACCATCCGCGGCACTGACGCTTTCTGTTTCAACGCTTCCAGTACCTGTGGGCTGGCGGTGTTGCATTGGTTGCTCGCGGTTGAGCCGAGGGTGAGTCTGAGGAAGTGTTCGGTTTCTTTGTCGAGTTGTTTGTGGAGTTGCGGGTAAATTTGAAAAGCGCCTGCAACCAGTGATGCGGCGAGGGTGCCGTCGAGGTAGGCGAGTTTGTTGTTGGTGGTGGCGGGGATGCGGGGGTGGTCGTCGAGGATGCCGACGAGGTTTAAGGGGTCGGCTGCAGAGAGGGTGACGAGTTCGGGGGTGGGTGACATTTCGTCGCGGATGTCTCTTAAGCGGGTGACGGCGTCGGGGAGGGCGAATTGTTCGCCGGCGACCCCTTTGATGAAGCGTCCGCCGCGGATTTCGCCGCGGGCTTCCATGCGGCGGTAGGTGGAGACGAGTTGCCACCAGGGTGGGGCGCCTTGTTCGCGTTGGAGGAGGTCTTTGAAGATGACGCCCCACCGACGGAGGAGTTGCCAGGCCCATTGTTCGAGGGTGGTGGGAGCCCAGCCTTCGTTGCAGTCGAGCTTTAACAATGACCAGCGGCCGGTGGAGCCGGAGATGTGTCGTTGGCGTTGACGGACGACTTTGGGGAGTTTCTTGTTATCGTCGGAGGTGAGTTGGCCGATGAGGCCTCGCAGGCCGGAGAAGCCGTCGGAGGTGACGATGCCTCTTGAGACGAGTTCGCCCAGGCATTCGGTCATTTGTGAGGGGAGGAATTGCATGGTGGACTGGAGGTCGGTCGCAAAGCTGGCCCCTTTTTCTGTGAGGAGTTCGACGGCGTGTTGGGCGGGGGAGGTGAGGTCGTCGGTGTCTCTCTCGGGGGCAGCGGTGCAGAGCCAGGGGAGGTCTTCGCGCAGGAAGAGGCTGATGGGGGCGAACTTGGAGATCGCGACCATCGGGCGGGCTTTGCGTTCCGTGTGGTTGGGTGGGAAGAGACGAGCCCAGCTGACTTCGCCGGTGAAGCAGAGTTCGTCGAGCCATTCCCGTTTATAGCCTTCGACCCGCAACGAGAGGACTTCTGGTTCCCACGCGGCGGCCTGGATGTCGATCCCCTGCAGTTGGGCGATGGTTTCGAAGAGGCCATTAGCGTTTTGTTTGTGGTAGCCGGGGAGCAGGCCCTGGTGGCGCGTGAGGTAGCGGATGAAGGTGGGGACGCTGACGGGTTCGATTTGTTGACGGAGGCCGTCGACGGTGAGTCGGTGGATGCGGGCGAGGAGGCGTCGGTGGCACCAGTCGGGGGGGGATGGTAATTGGTAATTCGCTTTACTAAGCTCCGCGGCATGCTGTGCCGCAATTGGTAATTGGCCGGAGGTGTGAGGGGAGGTCGATTCGTTGGTGTGTGGGTGCAATGAGTGTTCGGCACTGGCATAGCCAGTGGCACCCTGAGATTGGGCTGGAGCCTCATTCTCTCGGTTTGGCGAATTCCGAATTTCGAATTCCGAATTACGGAACTTGCCGCGGATGACGACTCCTTCGCCTTCTAAGGCTTCGAGGCAGGCGAAGGCTTGTTCGGGGCGGAGGTGGCAGCGGATCGCGACTTCGTCAGCGGTGAGGGGGCCGGCGAGTTCCATGAGGCCGCGGATCATGGCGAGTTTGGCGGCGAGGGGGGCCCAGTCCTGTTTGACGGTGGGGGGGATGGTCAGAGGAGGGTTGATGGTGGCGTTGGTATAAATCGCGAGGAAGGCGAGGAGGCGTTCGGCGGGGACTAGTAATTGGTAATTAGCTATTTTGCGTTCTGCGGCGTTATGCGCCACAACTGGTAATTGGTCGGAAACAGAATGGACGCCGAATTGCGCGGGGGAGGTGGCAAGGTCACGAAGCGGCTCGGGCGGAGCCTCGCCCTCCCGGGGGAGAAGAGTCGCGATTGTTGCTCGGCCGGAGTTGATGAGGGAGGTGACGAAGGGTTTCCAGGGGGTGAGTTCGTCGAGGGGGACGGCGATTCTTCCTAAGAGGAGGTCGTGGAGTTCGTCTTCGTTTCTTATTTTTGGTTGGGCTTCGGTGATGACAGTTTGGATGGCGAGGGGGTCGAGGGTGGTCAGGTCGGTCATGGAGTCGGGGTCGAAGGTGCGTCGTTGTTGGACGGCGCGGGCGCGTCGGTCCTGGATTTCGCCGCCGTCGAGGAAGGCGTAGGGGTTGGCGTTGAGGAGTTCGTAACTGAAGGGGGAGGGTTCGCGGGTGTCTCGGGCGATCATGGTGATTTCGCCCGACTCGATTTTGCGGAGGACCTCGATGATGCCGGGGAGGTCGAAGGCTTCTTCCATGCAGTCCTGCATCGTCTGTTTGACGAGCGGATGGTCGGGGATTTCGTGGTCGCCGGTGTGTTCTTCCTGGCAGCCGGTGAGCTTGGGGAAGACTGCGGTGAGGAGGTCATCGGCGCGAAAACGCTGCAGTGATGGGGGGACCTTCTTGCCGTTGCGTCGACGTTCGACGAGGAGGCTGTTGGCGACGATCCAGCGCCAGCGGACCTGGAAGGTCGGGACGTAGATGACGGCCTGTTCCAGCATGTTGTAGACGTTGGCGGGAGTCAGCATCGGGAACAGGGATTCGAGGGGGAAGCTGTGCTGAGGGCCGAGGGTGAGGATGAAGCCATCGTCGTCTGCGGTGGCCTGGAGCTCGAAGTCGAACGAGCGGCAGAAGCGTTTGCGCATCGCGAGTCCCCAGCCTCGGGTGATGCGACCGCCGAAGGGGGCGTGAACGACGATCTGCATCCCGCCCGATTCGTCGAAGAAGCGTTCGAAGACGATCCGTTTTTGGGACGGGACGACGCCGAGGGAGGCGTGTTGGGCGGCGATGTAGTGGATGGCCTGGAGGGAGAGGTCGGGGGTGGCGCCGCATTCGAGGGAGAGGTCGTCGGCGAGGGTGGCGAAGTCTCGTAATTCGTAATTCGTAATTCGGAATTCGTCGGAGTGGGGAGTGGTTGCCGATTCGTTGTCGTCGGGTTGCAATGTGGACTCGGCACTGGCATAGCCAGTGGCACCCAGAAGTTCGGCATGAGCATCATTGTCCCGGTTGAGCGAATTCCGACTCGCGGCGAATGACGCCGCGGAACTCAATACAGCGAATTTCGAATTACGAGCCTTGATGATGCGGGATTCGAGGTCTTCGCGTAGGGAGGAGACTTCTTCGGAGAGTTCGAGGGTGCGGCCGGGGGCTTCGCCTCGCCAGAAGGGGATGGAGGGGGGTTGGCCTTTGGCGTCGGCGACGACGAGGTCGTTGCCTCGCAGGCCCTGGATGCGCCAGCTGGTGTTGCCGAGGAGGAAGATATCGCCGGCCATGCTTTCGACGGCGAAGTCTTCATCAACGGAACCGACGACGACTTTGCCGTCGCCTTCATCAACGACGACTCGATACGAGCCAATTTCCGGGATGGCGCCGGCGTTGTTGATGGCGATGAGCCGGGCGGCTTTGCGGGCGCGGAGTTTCTTGTTGACGTGATCGTGGTGGAGGAACGTCTGTGAGCGGCCGGCGTCTTCGGTCAGGCCTTCGCTGAGGATCGTGATGATGTTGTCGAATTCTTCGCGCGTGAGGTCTTTGTACGGATCGGCGGAGCGGCAGAGGTTGAAAAGCTCGTCGGTGTTCCATTCGCTGGTCGAGACTTCGGCGACGATTTGTTGCTGGAGGACGTCGAGAGGTTTGTTGCGGATCTGGATGGAGTCGAGTTTGCCGGTGCGGACGGCGCGGATGAGGGCCATGGCTTCGATGAGTTCATCGCGAGTGAGTGCCAGCAGGCGTCCTTTCGGGACCAGTCCCAGCGCGTGACCGGAGCGGCCGATGCGCTGGAGGAAGGAGGCGATCGCGCGGGGGGAGCCGATCTGGATAACGAGGTCGATGTAGCCAATGTCGATCCCCATTTCCAGGGACGACGTCGCGACGACGGCTTTGAGTTGACCGGCCTTGAGACGCTGTTCAGCGGAGTGGCGGATTTCGTAGGAGAGGGAACCGTGGTGCGAACTGACGGCGTCTTCGCCGAGCATCACGGTCAGCTGGTGGCTGATGCGTTCGGCCATGCGTCGGGTGTTGACGAAGATGAGCGTGCTGCGGTGTGAGTTGACGAGGTCGACGATCTGCTCATAGCACTCGGCCCACTGGTCGTTCGAGCAGACGGCGGACAGTTCGGACTTGGGGGTGAAGATTGCAAGATCGAGCGTGCGCTGGTGGCCGATGTTGATGATGGAGCAGGCGCTAGGTGTTAGGCGCTGGGCGCTAGGGTCAGAGGAAGAGGTTTGTGAGATTGATTTTGTGCCATGCTCACAGCTTTGGGTGAGCATGTGAGTGCGCGGTTGAGGTTCAAGAGATGCTAGTCTCTCTTGTGCGCAGTTGCATGCTTGCTCGGAGCCGCAAGCATGGCACGGGGAATGAGCGTCGATTGGCGCCGGGGAGGTTGCAACGTCACGTAGCGGCTCGGACGGAGCCTCGCCCTCCCGATCAATTTCTAATTTCCAATTTCCAATTTCCTCACCTCGATCGAAGAGCGTGCGTTGAGTGGTGGAACAACGCGTGACGACTTTGGGGCGGCGACTTGTCGGGTTGCCCATTAGGAAACTGGCGACTCGTTCCAGGGGTTTTTGGGTGGCGGAGAGGCCGATGCGTTGGAGGGGAGTGTCGGTGAGGTGTTCGAGGCGTTCGAGGGTGAGGGCGAGGTGGCTGCCTCGTTTGTCTTTGGTGAGGGCGTGGATTTCGTCGACGATGACGGTTTCGACGTGGCGCATGTTCTTTCTGCTCTGCTCGGAGGTGAGCATAAGAAAGAGGGATTCGGGAGTGGTGACGAGAATGTGTGGTGGCTTCTTCGTCAGCTTGGCGCGTTCGTGAGAGGAGGTGTCGCCCGTGCGGAGGCCGATGGTGATCGGTTTGAGGTTGTAGCCGAGGTCTTTGGCGGTCTGGGTGATTTCTTCGAGGGGGCGGATCAGGTTCTTGTGCATGTCGTTGGACAGCGCGCGCAGGGGCGAGATGTAGACGATCTGCAGGTGAGATTCGAGGGTGCCTTCCAGTTGAGCGCGGAGGAGTCGGTCGATGAGGGCAAGAAAAGCAGTGAGGGTTTTTCCGGAGCCGGTCGGGGCGGCGACGAGGACGCTCTCACGGGCAGCGATCAGAGGCCAGCTTTGGATCTGTGGGTCGGTCGGGGCGGCGAAGCGGGAGGTGAACCAGGTTTGGATGATGGGGTGGAAGGATCGTAATTGGTAATTAGTAATTGGTAATTGGCCGGAAGGAGAAGAATCCCGTGGCACAGACATTTTTGTCTGTGCGGGTTTCAAATCAACATTCTTTCTACTTTCTACTTTCTTATCTCCACTCTCTCGCGGAGCGCCGCATGCTTGCTCGGAGCCGCAAGCATGGCACGGGGAGGCGGAGTCGAATTGCGCAGAGGAGGTTGCAAGGTCACGTAGCGGCTCGGACGGAGCCTCGCCCTCCCGGTTTGTTTCCTCACTGGTTTCAACGACGTGAGGTTTTGCGGAAGTCTTGGAGATCATGGGCCTGGTCCTTGGCGGGCACGGGCGTGGGGCCTGGGGTGCCGTTTTATTTCACTGACAGCAATGTCTGTGCTCCGGGAGCACGGGAATGTCTGTGAATCTGTCGCGGGAGAGAATTGTCGATTTTACAAAATCAAAACGTGTGTTCACAGGGGAGTCTGGGGAAAAGGGGAATTGATCTCGTAGCGATCAAGGGGTTTCTGGTAGGGTGCGATCGAATTTCGATGTCCGTAGGATTTTTGCGCCTGAAGGATTGGGCGTTTGAGCGGGCATGAAAACGTGTTTTTGAATTGAAGACACAGGGGGTTTACACCCCCCGCTCGCCTGGGAGACATGATGTCGTCGGCTGCGTTGCCAACTTGTAAGACCCCGATTCACTGGCTGGGAGAAACGACTCTCAAGCTGGTTTGTGGCGTTGGAGATCTCGCGATCTTCTCGCTGGGGATGTTGCAGTGGTTTTTCCTGCGGGGAATTCCTCCCGGGGTGTTGTGGACCAACATGTACCGGATCGGGGTGCAGAGTCTGCCGGTTATTATTGTGACGGGGGCATTCATTGGCATGGTGCTCGCGGTTCAAACCTATGACCAGTTGCGTGTCATGGGGATCGAGACCCGGATTGGGTCCATTGTCAATATTTCTCTGCTCAAAGAGCTTGGCCCTGTTCTCGCAGCAACGATGCTCGCAGGTCGAGTGGGTAGTGCGATCGCTGCGGAACTCGGGACGATGCGCGTGACTGAGCAGATCGATGCGCTAACTGCTCTCGGTGCGAACCCTGTTCATTATCTGGTTGTGCCGCGGTTCCTGGCGTGTGTGACGCTGATTCCTGCCCTGACGCTGGTAGCGGACGGGATGGGGATCCTCGCGGGCTGGCAGTTCTCGACGCATGTCCTGGGGATCAACAGTTTTCATTACTGGCATCACTCCTACACCTACATCGGCTTGTGGGACGTCTTCACGGGTGTCTTCAAGAGTATTTTCTTTGGCGGCTCGATTGCCATCGTCGCCTGTCACCGCGGCTTTCACAGCGATGCGGGGGCAGAGGGGGTCGGCAAGGCTGCGACGGAAAGTTTCGTCTACTCATTTGTCCTGATTCTCATGATCGATTTCCTCGCCGGGGTCTTTCTGTCTGAGCTTTATCTGCTGTTGTTCGGGCATCAGTCTTCGTTCATTTAGGTGGGATTAAGACTGGAACGCAGAGGTAACAGAGTGAAGCAGAGGACGCAGAGATCTGAGACAGGAGAGAATTGTGGAGATTAATGAGATTACGGAGAGGATCATTGAGTTTGCGATTAAGGTTCACCGGGTGTTAGGGCCTGGGATGCTGGAGTCGACTTATGAGGCTTGTCTTGTGCATGAGCTTCGAAAGAGCGGGCTTCAGGTTCGAGATCAGGTGAAGTTGCCCGTTGTTTACGATGGGATTGTCCTCGAAGAGGCTTACCGTTTGGATGTGATTGTCGAAGAACTTGTGATCGTTGAAATCAAATCCGTAGAAAAGATTCATCCTGTCCATGAAGCCCAATTACTCTCCTACCTGAAACTGAGTGACAAAAGGATTGGTCTGCTGATCAACTTCAATGTCACTCTGCTGAAAGAAGGAATCAAACGAATCGCCAATAAGTACCAACCACCCTCTTAAAACTCTGCGTCCTCCGCTTCACTCTGTTTCCTCTGCGTTCCAGTCTTACTCCGACCATGTCCAACACCGCACCCATCATTGAGCTTCAGCAGATTTCCAAGGG